>JAWKNW010000005.1 GCA_041391505.1 Rhodothermales bacterium | reverse complement strand
ATGCACGCGAGCGACCGCTATCTGGAGGGCGGGACGCTCGACGACCTGCGCCGGCTTGAGGCCGACCCGCACACCGGCTATGCCGGCCTGCTCCAGCACGGCGTCATCGGGCAGGGGATGAACGACTACGACCGCATCTTCAGCATCCTCCGCGACGCGGGCTTCGGGGGCTGGATTTCGATCGAGGACGGGCAGGACCCCGTCGTGGGCATGGACCATCTGCGGGAGTCGGCGGCCTTCCTCCGCACGAAGATGCACGCGCACGGGCTGCGCTGAAACATAACCGGCGTATCGGATGCGCGAGGCGTTGCGGTTCAGCCGGAAATTTGGTAATAAGTAGCGCGCCGCCGTCGCCTCCGACGAAGGGCCCGATTACAAGGACAGGACTTATGAAGCATTCACTACCCAACATCATCTCTTCCCAGGAATACGACGTCTGCATCGTCGGATCAGGCGCCGGCGGCGGCATGGCGGCCAAAGTGCTGGCGGAGGCCGGCGCGAAAGTGGTCGTGCTCGAAGCCGGCCCGACCTGGTACTCGGAATCCGACGGCGCCATGTTCAAATGGAACTACGAGTCGATGCGCCGCGGCGCCGCGACGCCGGAGCGCCACTTCGGCGAGTTCGACGCCTGCCTCGGCGGGTGGTCGCTCGACGGCGAACCCTATACCCACGCCCCCGGCACGGAATGGAAGTGGTTTCGCGGCCGCATGCTCGGCGGCCGGACGCACCACTGGGGCCGCATCTCCCTGCGCTTCGGGCCCAACGACTTCAAGGGCCGCAGCATCGACGGCGAGGGCGACGACTGGCCGATCGGCTACGACGACATCAAGCCCTACTACGACAAGGTCGACCAGCTCGTCGGGCTCTTCGGCACCAACGAGGGCCTCTACAACGAGCCGGACGGCATCTTCCTGCCCCCGCCGAAGCCGCGCTGTTACGAGTTGCTCGTCAAGAAGACCTGCGACACCATCAACATCCCGGTCATCCCGTCGCGCCTGTCGATTCTTACGCGGCCCCACAACGGCCGCGCGGCCTGCCACTACTGCTCGCAGTGCGGTCGCGGTTGCGCCACGAACTCCAACTTCTCCTCGCCCTCCGTGCTCCTGCGGCCGGCGCTGGCCTCCGGCAACCTCGAGATCATCCCGCACGCGATGGCGCGCGAGGTGACGACGAACGGCGAAGGCCTGGCGACCGGCGTCTCCTACGTGAATACACAGGACATGCAGGAATACCAGGTCAAGGCCCGCGTGGTGGTCCTCGCCGCGAGCGCGTGCGAGTCCGCCCGCCTGCTGCTCAACTCGAAATCCCCGCAGCACCCGAACGGGCTCTCGAACTCCAGCGATGCCGTCGGGCGGTACATCACCGACTCCACCGGCACGAGCATCGCGGGCATCATCCCGCAGCTGATCAACCAGAAGCCCCACAACGAAGACGGCGTGGGCGGTATGCACGTGTACATCCCGTGGTGGCTGGACAACAAGAAGCTCGACTTCCAGCGCGGCTACCACTTCGAGATCTGGGGGGGCCGGCGGATGCCCGGCGCCGGCTTCATGGGGGGCATCGACCACTATAACGGCGTCGACTACGCGCTCGGCATGCGCCGGCCGCGCGGCGGCGGCGGCTACGGCGAACAGCTCAAGAACGACTACCGCAGCCTCTACGGCGCGATCGTCGGCTTCTCGGGACGCGGCGAGATGATAGCCCGGAAGGAAAACCGCTGCACCATCGATCCGCAGGTCGTCGACAAATTCGGCATCCCCGTGCTCAAGTTTGACGTCCGGTTCAGCGACCAGGAATACCTGCAGGTCAAGCACATGCAGGAGACCGCCCGCGAGATCATCCATGCGATGGGTGGCACGCCGATCACCCCGATGCCGACGAAGGAAGAAGGCTACGGCATCCTGGCGCCGGGGCAGATCATCCACGAGGTAGGCGCCACCCGCATGGGCAGCGACCCGCGCAGCTCGGTGCTGAACGCGCATTGCCAGGCTCACGAGGCGAAAAACGTCTTCGTCGCGGACGCCGGCCCCTTCACGTCTCAGGCGCACAAGAATACGACCTGGACGATCCTCGCGCTCGCCTGGCGCACGGCGGATTACATCGTCGATCAACGGAAAAAAGGAAATCTGTAACGGTACGCCCTATGAATCGCAGAGAATCGCTCAAACTCCTGGCGGCGGCGCCCGTCACTGCAGGATTTTCCTGGACCGAACACGATGCCTCCGTCGCCTCCGAAAAGGTGGGCCAGATCAAGGATCGGTCGGCCTTCGCGCCGGCGTTCTTCACCGAACACGAATGGCGCACGGTCAAACTCCTGGCCGACCTCATCATCCCGAAAGACGACCGCTCCGGCAGCGCGACGGACGCCGGCGTGCCGGAGTACATGGATTTCATGATGATCGACAGCCCGAACCGCCAGACGCCGATGCGCGGCGGCCTCGCCTGGATCGATGTCCAGTGCCGGAAACGGTACGGCGCGCCGTTCGCCGACTGCACCGCCGCGCAGCAGACCGCGCTGCTGGACGACATCGCCTACCCCGAGTCCGCGCCGGAAGGCGTCGAACACGGCGTCGCGTTTTTCACCAGCTTCCGGGACCTCACGGCGTCCGGGTTCTGGTCGAGCAAGATGGGCGTCGAGGACCTGCAGTACATGGGCAACACGTTCGTGCCCGAGTGGACGGGCTGCCCCTCCGAAGTGCTCAACGATCTGGGGGTGCGCTATGAGGATTAAACGTGCGATGCTCCTGCTGATCGGCCTGGTTACGATCAACCTGGGTTGCGCCGGCCAGGCCGCGCTGTTCAACGGCAAGGACCTGACGGGCTGGACGATCTACGGCACCGAGCGATGGTATGTCGAAAACGGCGAACTGATCTGCGAAAGCGGGCCCGATGCGCAGTACGGATACCTCGCGACGGACGATTTCTACAAGGACTTCGACCTGACGCTGGAATTCCGCCAGGAGGCGGACGGCAACAGCGGGGTCTTTTTCCGATCGACGATCGAGGGCACAAAAATCACCGGATGGCAGGTGGAAGTCGCCCCGCCCGGGCACGACACCGGCGGCGTCTACGAATCGTACGGACGAGGCTGGCTGATCAAGCCCGATCCCGCCAAGGACAGCGCGCTCAAGATGGGCGAGTGGAATCAGATGCGGATCCGGGTCGTGGGCGATCACGTCCAGAGCTGGCTCAACGGGACCCCGATGGTCGATTTCTCCGATGAAAAGATCGGCCAGGCCAACGGATCGATCGCGCTGCAGATCCACGACGGCGGCGGCATCAAGGTGCGCTGGCGCAACCTCAAGGTCGAGCGCATCGGCTGACGGGATCCAGGCGCACGACTGCCGCAGTTGCGGTTGAGCGGGCGGTTCAGCATCTTACGATGCCGCCCACCGCGTGCGCGTCACCATGCATCCGACCGAAGCACCCATCTTTCCCGGCGACACGACGCCGGCCCTCAAGGCCGTGCGCTCGCGTCATGCGCAGGCCCACGGCACGTACATCGATCGCGAGCCGCCGCCGGATGCCGCCCCGCTGACCCTCGTAGCCACCTGCTCGCGGGATGCCGAACGGCGCTGGCGCCGGCTTTCCCGGATGCTGGATCGGCTCGCCCGTCCCTACATGCGCTTCGGACGCCGGAGGCTGTCGAGTTATAACGCGATGGGGTATGCCGGCATCGCCAGCGGGACCGTCCTCGCCGGCGCGCTGGGTGTCACCCGCGGGTTGCCTCCAGGCATGCTGTTCGCCGTCTGGCTGGCCATCGTCGCCGCCTCCGCCTCCCAGATCGTCGCCACCGCCCTGCTCACCGGGCGGGACCGGCTCGTCTTCCTCCGTTTTCTGCTCGGCGGCCTCGCCGCCACCCTGATCGTCGCCGGCCTGCGCGGCGCGCCGGCGCTTCCCTATCTCGACATCGTCATCGTCGGTTTCGGCATCCTGCAGGCCATGGGCCGGGTGGGCTGTTTCATGGCCGGCTGCTGCCACGGGCGCGCCGCCTCCTGGGGGGTAGCGTATGGCGCCCGCCACCGGGCATCCGGGCTGCCGGCGGCGCTCCGGGGGATCCGTTTCCTGCCGACGCAACTCATCGAGAGCGCCTGGATCGCGGGATGGACCCTCGTCGCCGCCTCGCTCGTCTACGCCGGCGCGCCGGCGGGGTATGCGACCGCCGTCTACATCGCCTTTTACGCGTTGGGACGTTTTGGGGTGGAGTATATCCGGGGGGATGCGTACCGGCTGGCGCACGCGGGCATCACGGAGGCGCAAGGAATCCTGCTGGCGCTGACGGTATCGGTCGGCGGCGCGATCCTTGCCGGCTGGATGCCGGCCCCGCGCGGCCTGCTGGCGGTCCTTGCGCTGCCCGCCCTGCTGCTCGCACTGCAGGCGCTGCGCCCGCGGCATGCCCTCGCCGCGCCGCGCGACCTGCTCGACATCGCCCGCGCACTCGATACGCTCGAAGCCGGAGCGGCCATCCCCCCGCGCAACCCCGGCGCCGTACATGTCGCGCGCACGGCGGCGGGGCTTTTGATCTCCCGCGAAGCCCTGGCTGACGGGTTTTCCGTGCTGTACACGCTATCTCATTCGGATGGCGCACTTACCGACCGCACCGCGGCGCGACGCTGCGACACCATTTTTCGCCTGCGGCCGGGCTTTGATCACGCCATGCTTTATAAAGCGGGCGCGAACCTGTATCATATGGCATGCGCCCCGGCCGCTGCCCCATCCTCACCCTCTCCCCACTCGAATCATCGCCTAGGAGACCCCAATGAATCATGATCTGGAAGCCTGTCGCGCGACACTCAAACGCCGGTGCGACGACCTGTTGGCCCATCCGAACGTGGTCGCGGCCGGCGTCGGCTACAAGGTTACGAACGGCCAGCGCACCGGCACCCTGAGCATCGTCTGCTCGGTATCGAAAAAGGTCGACGCCAGCTCGCTCGCCCCGGAAGATCGCATCCCGAGAGCGGTGGACGACATCCCCACCGACGTGATCGAAACCGGCATCATCCGGGCACTGGCCGACCGCACGACGCGGTATCGCCCCGCGCCCGGCGGATCCAGCATCGGCCATATCGACATCACCGCCGGCACGCTCGGCTGCCTGGTGCGCAAGAACGGCCAGACGTTCATCCTGTCGAACAACCACGTGCTGGCGAACAGCAACGCCGCCGTCGTCGGCGACCCCATCCTGCAGCCCGGCCCGTTCGATGGCGGCCGGTTCCCGCAGGACCAGATCGCCACGCTGGCGGAGTTCATCCCGATCTCGTTCCCCGGCGCCCCTCCGCCCGACCCCGGCAATGGCGGCGGCGGTGGAGGCGGCAATGGCGGCGGCTCGTGTAATGGAGGATCGTGCATCGGCGGCGCCGCGTCCGTCGTCAACGGGTTCTCCAAGATGTTCGGCAGCCGCAACCGCGTCCAGGTAGTGCGGGGATCCGGCGCCGGCGCCACCGTGCATGCGGCCGGCGACAACCTCGTCGACTGCGCGCTGGCCCGCCCGCTGAACGCGGCGGACGTGACCAACGACATCCTCGACATCGGCGCCATCCAGGGCCAGGCGTCCGGCACGCTCGGCATGGCCGTCAAGAAAAGCGGCCGGACCACCGAGTTCACGAACGGCGAAATCATCCAGATCGACGTCGTCTCCAGCGTCTCCTACGGCGCCGGCCTCGTGGCCCGGTTTGTCGACCAGCTCATGGCCGGCGCGATGAGCCAGGGCGGCGACAGCGGCTCGGCCGTCCTCGACGCCAACAACCGCATCGTGGGGCTGCTCTTCGCCGGCAGCTCGACCACGACCATCATCAACCGGATCGAGAACGTCTTCTCGGCGCTGGGTGTGACGCTCTGATCCGCGCTCCTCATCACCATGCTCCCGCAGGATCATGTCCATTCAAGATGCGAAACGCAAACACCAGGACGCCTTGATGGCCATACCGGGCGTCGTGACCCTGGGCATCGGCCTGACGACCGACCACGTGCCGGCCATCATGGTTGGCGTAACCGACCTGAGTGCGCCGGCCGTGAAACAGGTGCCCAAAAAGCTCGAAGGCCACCCGGTGTTCATCTTTGAAGCCGGCCGGGTGCAGGCGCAATAGGCGGTTCAAGGATAAAGGATCGAGGTTTAAGGAATGTACGCCACTGTCCCTTGAACATTGATCCTTGATCCTTAAACTTCGCACCCTACCGCTCGCCCGAGGTCGAATCCGGGGGCGGGCCGTGGCGGCCGTCGGTGTCGCCGGGGCGTTTGGGACCGCGCCGGCGGGGGCCGTCGGGCGCGTAGGGGGGTGGCATGTCCCCTTTGCCACGGCGCCGGCGGAATTCTTCGCGCTCGCGGGCCATCATGTCGCGGAGCTGGCTTTTCTGCTCATCCGTCAGAATCGTATCCAGCTCGGCCCGGAGCGAGTCGAACAGCACCCGGTGCTGCTGAAACATGTCGCGGCGCAGGACCATCTGGCGGAATTCCACGTGTTCGATCGCCTGCCGGATACGCTCCCGCTGCGCATCGTCGGTCGGCTGGATGCCTCGTTCCAGGAACGCCTGCACCCCCCCTTCCATGCGCAGCGCCTCCAGCTCGTCGAGCCGGTTGTTCATGATCGCGCTGGTGGCCAGCGCGCCGATCGCCATCCCGACCACGAGCGTGCCGAGGATGATGAGGATCGAGGTGGTGCGAGTCGTCATGGCGTGACAGCGGTTTGGGCGGCATAGACGGTTTGGGCGGCATAGACGTCCAGGTCGTACACCGAGGCGGCCGAGACGGGCGGCAGGGCCAGTACGGCCTCGGCCGTCGAGCTCTCCGTCGCAAACGACTGCGAGAGCCGGACATTGTAGCCGGCGAGCAGCACGGCGATGAGCACGCCGGCTAGGGCCACGGGGCGAAACACCTGCCCCAGCCAGAGCGCGAGGTCATCCGCGAGTGCGGGACGCGCGCCGGGCTGTAGACGGGCCAGGACCCGGTCCGCGAGATAGGGGTTGCCGGCCGCCTGCGCCTCGGCCTCCATCGCCTGCCGCATATCCTGCCGCATGACGTGCAACGCCTCGACCTCCGCGCGGAGCGTGCCGGACTGATTCAGCGCGTCCTCGAAGCCCCGCCGTTCGGACTCGGAAAGCCGGCCGTCGAGCCAGCGCAGGGTGATATCCAGTTGCCGTTTATCCATCGTCATCGTGCATCGTGCAGGAGTCCCTGCAACGCATGCTTTAATGTAGAAGTGGCGCGGCTCAATCGCGAGAGCACCGTGCCATACGCTATCTGCAGCATGTCCGCCGTCTCCTCGGTGGAATAGCCTTCGAGCAGCCGGAGAACGACCACCGCCTTGTGCTTGTCCGGCAGCGTCGCGATGGCGCGGTGGACCAGCGCGGCTCGTTCGGTGTGTTCGATCCCCCGGGCGTCCTCCGAAACCGGTTCGGGCAGGGGGTGTCGTTCGTCGTCGCGGCTGGTGAAGCGGAGCTGCCAGCGCTTGCGCCGGCGCAAGGCATCCAGCGAGCGGTTCACGGCGATCCGTTTCAGGTACGTCGTCAGGCTCGCGTCGCCGCGATACCGATCCAGCGACTCGTAGAACCGGACAAACACGTCCTGCACCACGTCGTCGACTTCCTCCGTCCGGCCGATCATCGAGACCACCGTGAACGTCACGTGGTCCTGGTGGCGCCCGATGAGGTCGCGAAACGCGCGTCGGTCGCCGGCTCGCAGCCGGTCGATCAACTCCTGTTCAGGCACGTCCGCCTGGGGACGACGTGGCGTTTCTGCTTGCAAACCGGTATATGTTGATTCAACGGTGGTCATCGGACGGCCGGCAAGGCCGGCGACCGGGTCGCGCGCCGAATCGCGCGACCCGGCCACCTTGAGCTCGGGGATCAAACGGAACACCCACACCTCGTGATCCGCCGCGCTCGATTCGTTCAGCGGCCCTTGCCACGCCGGTGGGCCGCACGGGGCCCGGCGTCGGGGCGAGCCTCGAAAAGGAGGGCGCGATGGAGGGCGATCGTTTCGCGCTGGGCGTCGGTGTAGATCCCGTCCACCGCGGTGCGATGGCGGTCGCGCAGCGCATCGAAGGCTTCCCTCGCCGCGTCGCGGTCGCCGGCGGCGTGCGAGGCCCGGAGCGCCTCCATCTCTTTCCGTTGCGTCTCGCGCAGGGCAGCGAGCTGTTCCTGCTGTTCAGGGGTCAGCCCCAGCGCCTCCACCATGGCGGCCGTCGCCTCCTCGCGCATCGCCGGGTCCAATCGGGGTCCGTCGCCCGATCGGGCGCCTCGCGGCCCTTCCGGGCGCATCGCGCCGGCGGGGGGACGCATGCCTTCGGGCAGGATCGGCGCGAGCGTCGCGCTCAGCGCATCGCGGAGCACCCGGGCCTGTTCGCGGAAGGCGGCTTCATCGATATCGCCGGCCTTGCGCTGTTGCATCAAGGTCTGCATCGCCGTGTGGTGCGCCTCCATGGCTTCGCGCACGGCCGCGCGCTGCTCATCCGTCAGGGCGGACAGCGCCGAGGAATCGCGCAGGCCCCCGCGCTGTCTGCGGCCGGTCATGGGCCGGTCGCCGGCGCCGGGCCGTTGCGCCCGAGCCAGCAGCTGTTCCTTTTGATCGGCGTTCAAGGTTTGCTGCAGTGCCGCCGCCGCACGCCACAGCGCGCCCGGCTCGCGATCGTCGACCCGGCTCAGCGCCGGCGCGAGCGCCTCGACCTGCCGCGCAGCGAGGCGCAGTTCGCCGGCCAGACGGTTCGCTGTGGCGCCCTGCACCTCCGGCGACGCCTGGTCCATCGTGTTCGACACCGAATCGCATGCGGCGACGCCGATGCCCAGGGCCAGAACGAGCATCAGCCGGATGCCCGGGATGGATGGTATGCCAGCACGTTTCATAACAGTCACCTCACAGTCAGGGATACAAGCGGATGTTGCCATCCTGGAATTACACCCATAGACGACCGCATCGCCGCCGCATTCCATCGCACCGGTTTTTTCGATTTCCTGCGCTGGCCCGTATTAAATGGCGGAAAGCGAGTATCTTCCGCTCACCTTCCTGGAACCCTCCGCAGCGGAACCGACCTTCCCACCGAGATGCACCGCCTCGCCCTGCTCAGTATCGTCCTCGCCGCCTGCGCGCACCCCGCCGACCCGCCGGCTCCACCGCTCCGTTTCCTCGACCTCAGCGGCGACACGGCGCGGCAGACTGTCGTGGATCGGGACCCGGATCACTATCTGGGACACCCCACGACCGTACTCCTCGAAGACGGCCGCACGATGCTGGCCGTGTTTCCGGAGGGGCACGGAAAAGGCGCCATCGCCCTGAAGCGCAGCGAGGATGGGGGCCGGACGTGGAGTGAGCGGCTCCCCGTGCCGGCGAACTGGGCGACATCGCAGGAGACGCCGACCATCCATCGCGTCGTCGATGCCGCCGGCGTCCGGCGTCTGATCGTCTTCTCCGGGCTCTATCCCATCCGGATGGCCGTGTCCGACGACGACGGTCGCAGCTGGACCCCTCTCGAGCCCATCGGCGACTTCGGGGGCATCGTCGCCATGTCCTCACTCGAACGACTCGCCGACGGCCGCTACATGGCGCTTTTCCACGATGACGGCCGTTTCATCGCCGGCGGCGGCGTAGCCGATACGTTCGTCGTCTATAAAACCCTCTCCTCGGACGGTGGGCTCACGTGGAGCCGGCCGGAAGCCATCGTGAGCGACTCGCGCGCTCATCTGTGCGAGCCCGGGCTCATCCGTTCGCCGGACGGCCGCGAAATCGCGGTGCTGCTGCGCGAGAACAGCCGGCAGTTTCGCTCCTTCATCACCTTTTCCCGGGACGAGGGCGCGACCTGGACGCCGCCCGTCGAGCTGCCGGCGTCCCTCACCGGCGACCGGCATGTGGCGCGGTACGCGACGGACGGGCGCCTCGTGATCACCTTCCGCGACCAACTCAAAAAGGGCCCCACCTGGGGCGACTGGGTCGCGTGGGTCGGCACCTACGACGACCTGGCCGCCGGCCGCGACGGGCAGTACCGCGTCCGCCTGATGGACAATCACCGCGATGCCGACTGCTGCTACCCGGGGCTCGAACGCCTCGGCGACGGCACCTTCGTCACCACCACGTACGGACACTGGACGCCCGACGCCCCGCCCTACGTGGTAAGCATCCACCTAACCCTCGACGAACTCGATGAACTGGCCCAACGGCTTTAAGCGACTCATCCCCGCCGCGTACACCCCCTTTCACGACGACGGAACGCTCCACCTCGACGCCATCCCCGCGCTGGCCGACCTCTACCGCGCCGGCGGCATCGATGCGACCTTCATCGGCGGGACGACGGGCGAATTCGCCTCGATGACGACCGAAGAGCGGCTCCTGCTCGCCGAAGGCTGGATGGCGGCGGCCCGGGACGACATCCAGGTGCTGGTCCATGCCGGCCACACCTGCCAGCAGGACGCCGTCCGGATCGCGGCCCACGCCCGGGAGATCGGCGCCGCCGGCGTATCGGCCCTGGCGCCCTACTACTTTGTCGCGCAGGGACCCGAGGCGCTTGCGGCGTTTCTCGAACCCGTCGCCCGCGCGGCCGACCCGGTGCCCTTCTATTATTACGAGATCCCGTCGATGACCGGCTTCCGCCACGCGCCGGACCGCGTTTTCGAGCTGCTGCTCGAACGCATCCCGAACTTCGCGGGGTTGAAGTATTCGAGCCCGGATCTCGTCCGTTTCCAGCGCTGCCGGCCGGCAGCCGGCGCAGACCTCGACCGCTATTTCGGATCCGACGAGATGCTGCTGGCGGCCGTCGCCGTCGGCGCCACCGGCGCTATCGGCAGCACCTACAACTACAGCGCCCCCCTGTATGCGCGGATGCTGTCCGCCTATGCCGCGGGCGAAACGAATGAAGCAAGACGACTTCAACGCACGTCGGTGGACCTCGTCGACGTCCTCGTGCGCTTCGGCGGCCTGTCCGCCGGCAAGGCGCTGATGGCGTTACTGGGCGCCCCGTGCGGCCCCGTGCGCCCCCCACTTCGACCGCTGGCGCACGCAGAGACGCGCGCGCTCTACGAAGCCCTGTCCGGCTTCGAAGGATTCATCCGCCCCCTCCAGTTTCCAGCCGGATACCTTCCATGACACCCGCGCATCGCCAACAGCTTTACGAAACCTATCAACGTGGACTCCTCGATGACACGCTGCCGTTCTGGATCCGGCACGGCGTCGACCGGGAAGCCGGCGGTTTCCTGATCGCACTGGATCGGGACGGCACGGTGCTCGACACCGACAAGGGGATGTGGCCCCAGGGACGGTTTACCTGGCTGCTGTCCACCCTCTACCATACCGTCGAGCAACGCAGCGAATGGCTGGATCTCGCCGCGCATGGCGTCGACTTCATCCGGCGGCACGGCTTCGATACCGACGGGCGCATGTTTTTTCAGGTGACGCGCGACGGCCGGCCCCTGCGCAAGCGGCGGTACGTCTTCACCGAGGCGTTCGCGAGCATGGCGATGGCGGCGTACGGACGCGCCGCCGGCGACGGACGCGCCGCCGACGACGCCGTCGCGCTGTTCGAACGATTCATCCATTACGCCAACACCCCCGGCGCCCTGCCGCCCAAAGGGTATCCCGAAACCCGGCAGGCGAAAAGCATCGGCATCCCGATGATCACGATCAACCTCGCGCAAACGCTGCGGGACACGATCGACGCCCCGGGCTGCGACGCCCACATCGATCGGTGCATCGAAGAGATCCGGCGCGACTTCATGAAGCCCGATCAGCGGGTCGTGCTGGAGACGGTCGGGCCGCAGGGTGAATTCATCGACCACTTCGACGGACGTACGCTCAACCCCGGTCATGCCATCGAAGCCGCCTGGTTTATCCTCCACGAGGCCCGGCATCGCGGGGGCGACGCCGCACTCACCCGCATCGGGCTCGATATCCTCGACTGGATGTGGGAACGCGGCTGGGACGCCGAATACGGTGGCATCCTGTATTTCCGCGATCTGAATGACGGCCCCGTTCAGGAGTACTGGCACGACATGAAGTTCTGGTGGCCGCACAACGAAGCCATCATCGCCACGTTGCTCGCCTACGAGATGACCGGCGACGAGCGGTATGCCCGCTGGCACCGCCTGGTGCACGACTGGTCGTACACCCACTTCCCCGACCCCGAGCACGGCGAATGGTACGGGTATCTGCACCGCGACGGAAGGCTCTCGGTGCGCCTGAAGGGCAATCTGTGGAAAGGCCCCTTCCATCTGCCCCGGATGCAATGGTATTGCGCCCAGTTGTTGAAGCCAATTTCATGATGAGCGGCCGGAACAAGCCGTCACCATTTTAATACATGTCATTACATGTAACCAACCTGCACCATAAACCTCATGATCGAACTGCTTTCGCAGCCCTGGCCCTGGTATGTGGCCGGCCCCATCATCGGCCTGATGGTGCCGACGCTCCTGCTGTTGACCGGCAAGTCGTTCGGCGTATCGTCGAGTCTGCGCCACCTGTGCGCCGCGATCGCGCCCGGAAAAAATGCCTACCTGCGGTACGACTGGAAGAAAGACGGCCTCTGGAATCTCCTCTTCGTCGCCGGCATCGCGCTGGGCGGTTTGCTGGCCGGATTATGGCTGGCCAACCCGAACCCCATCGCCATCTCCGAGGCGACGCACGCCGACCTGCAGGCGCTGGGCATTCGCGATTTTAACGGCATGGCGCCGGCGGACCTGTTTTCGTGGGACGCGCTGGGTACCCTGCCGGGGTTTGTCATCCTGGTGATCGGCGGCTTTCTGGTGGGTTTTGGCGCCCGCTATGCCGGCGGGTGCACGTCCGGCCACGCGATCATGGGCATTGCCTCGATGCAAAAAGCCTCGATCTACGCCACGATCGGGTTTTTTATCGGCGGCATCGTCGTGACCTACCTCGTCTATCCCCTCCTCTTTAGCTAACGCTCCTTTTCCAGCCTTTACATCCAGCTTCCATGACCACCACTACAGCACCACTGGCCAGGGAAACCCGAACCTTCTACGGTCACCGTCCCGTCGATGTCATCCTCTATCTGATTCTGGGCGTGGCGTTTGGCGTCATTCTGACCAAATCAGAGGTGATTTCCTGGTTCAGGATCCAAGAAATGTTTCGGTTTCAGGGCTTCCACATGTATGGCGTGATCGGGAGCGCGCTGGTCGTCGCCTCGATCTCCCTTGCCTTGATAAAGCGGGGGCGTTTTAAGACGATACTTGGTGACGACATCCAGATCGAACAGAAACCCTACGACCGAGGCATCAATCAGTGGGCCGGCGGGATCCTCTTCGGGTTCGGCTGGGCGCTCACCGGCGCATGCCCGGGTCCGTTGTATGCGCTCGTCGGCAACGGGTTGACCGTAATCGCCATCCCCCTGCTGGCCGCCGCGGCCGGCGCGTGGGCCTATGGCGCCCTGCGTCCCTACTTGCCGCACTAGGGATGGCGGGATGTTGGATGTTGATTATGGGATGCAGGATGTTGGATGCAAGATGTTGGATGCAGGATGTTGGATGCAGGATGTTGGATGCAAGATGTTGGATGCAGGATGTTGATTATGAGATGCAAGATGTTGGATGCAGGATCTAACTGATCGTTCAGTAAGCATCACCAGTTGTCCCGCATCCCACATCTAGCATCCCGCATCCTGCATCCCGCATCCTGCATCCTGCATCCCGCATCCTGCATCTAGCATCCCGCATCCCGCATCTAGCCCCCCCATCCCCCAGCCTAGCCTGCAGGCCTAACACCATGCCGAATGTACGCACGCTCATGCCGGCCCTTGCCTGGATGCCCGCCTACCGACGGGAAGACCTGGGTGGCGACCTGGCGGCCGGCGTCACGGTCGGGGTCATGCTCATTCCCCAGGGGATGGCCTATGCCCTGATCGCGGGGCTCCCGCCGATTTACGGACTGTATGCGGCGCTGGTGCCGCTGGTGGTGTATGCGCTGTTCGGCACGTCCCGTCAGCTGGCGGTGGGTCCGGTGGCGATGGTGTCGCTGCTGGTGGCGGCCGGCGTGTCGCCCCTGGCCGACGGCGATCCGGCGCGACATGTAGCGCTTGCGCTGATGCTCGCCTTCATGGTCGGCGCGTTCCAGTTCACGCTGGGGGTGGCGCGGTTCGGGTTCCTGTCCGACTTCCTCTCCCATTCCGTCCTCACCGGCTTTACGGGCGCCGCGGCGCTCATCATCGGACTGAGCCAGCTCAAGCATTTGCTCGGTGTTAGCCTGCCGAAGTCCAGCAACATCTTTTTCATCCTCGGCGCGGCGTGGCAGCAGGCGGGAGCGATTCATCCAGCGACGCTCGCGATCGGGTTGAGCGGCATCGCGCTGGTCTACACCCTGAAGCGCCTCAAACCGCGCTGGCCGGCCGGGTTGCTCGCCGTGTTGTTCAGTACGGTCGCCGTGTGGGCGCTGAAACTGGCGCCGGCCGGCGTCCGCATCGTGGGTGAGATTCCGGGTGGATTGCCCGGATTCGCGCTGCCCGTGTTTTCTGCCGCGACCTTCGAGGCGCTGCTGCCCACGGCGCTGACCATCACCCTGATCGGGTTTACGGAATCGATCGCCGTCGCCAAGGTCTACGCCGCGAAAAACCGGTACCAGGTCGACGCCAACCAGGAGCTTGTGGGCCTGGGACTGGCCAATCTCGTCGGGAGCCTGTTCATGGCCTATCCGACGACCGGTGGGTTTTCGCGCACCGCCGTCAATGCGCAGGCCGGCGCGCGCACGAACCTCGCCGCCCTCATCAGCGCCGGCGTCATCGGCCTGACGCTGCTCTTCCTGACGCCGCTCTTTTACTACATGCCCCAGGCCATCCTGGCGGCCATCGTCATGGTTGCCGTGTTCGGCCTGATCGACGTCAAAGAGGCTCGTTTTCTATGGCGGAGCGACCGCAGGGATTTTGTCCTGATGGCGATCACGTTTGCCGCCACGCTCTGGCTCGGGATCGAGGAAGGCATCCTGGTGGGCGTCGTCAGCTCGCTGGCGATGGTGCTGCAGCAAAGCAGCAAACCGCATGTCGCCGTGATGGGCCGGATCCCCAACACCGACGTGTTCAGAAATGTCCTGCGCCATCCCAACGCCATCGTGCACCGCGGGGTGCTCATCTTCAGAATGGATGCGAGCCTGTATTTCCTGAACGCCGGCTATCTCCGGGAGCGGGTCAACGCCCTGGTCGCCGCCGACCAGGCGCTCCACACGCTCATCCTGGATGCGTATCCGGTCAACAAGATCGACGCGAGCGGTTTGCATGTGCTCCGGGAGGTCCTGGAGAGCCTCCGGCACCGCAAGGTCCGGCTCGTCATGAGCGGCGTGAAGGGGCCGGTCATGGACAAGCTCAAGGCGTCCGGCCTCGCGGAGGAAATCGGCGCCGAGAACTTTTTCATGGAGTTGCCCGAGGCCGTCGGCACGATCTGCCCCGAAACCCAACCGGCCGCCCAGGCCCTGTCCCAGTTCGTCAACTGACATGAAGATTCGTCTGCTCGACGATAGCATCCGGCTGCGGCTTCGCCAGGGCGAGCTGGACCGCCTGCAACGCCAGGGCCGCATCGAAGGCGCCACCCGGTTCGGGCCGGCGCCGGACGCCGCCTGGCGATGCCTCCTCGTGCGCGATGCCGGCGCCTCGCCGCTGTCCGTCTCCTTCGAGGCCGGCCTCCTCACGATCGGACTCGATCCCTCCGTGCTGGATGCACTCGCCACCACCGATCGCGTGGGCGTGGAGCATGCCGTGGCGCTCGGCGAGGCCGGCGTGCTCACGGTCTGCGTGGAAAAGGATTTCAAGTGCCTGTCGCCGCGCGAGGAAGACGCCGATGCATACCCCCACCCCGATTCGACTACCGGTCATCAGTGCTAGCTCCCGGCCCCTATCGCCCCTGGAACCATTTTTCTGGCCACTTGTTATGACAGGTATGCTCCAATAAACCAGGCAAGACACGTCCGGTGCGTCGGACGGCGTTGCGCCCACTACAAGAAGAAGCGTATGTTCTTTCGACAGATCTTCGAACCCAATCTGGCCCAGTACAGCTACCTGATCGGATGCCAGCGCACCGGTGAAGCCATCGTGATCGACCCGATGCGCGACATCGACCGATACATCGACGTGGCCGCCTCCGAGGACCTTCGCATCGTCGCCATCGCGGAGACGCATATTCACGCCGACTACCTGTCCGGCGCCCGCGAGTTCGCGGAGCGTCTTGGCGTGGCGCTGTACCTCTCGGACGAGGGCGACGCCAACTGGAAATATGTCTGGGCCCGGGAGGGTTCGTACGATTTCCGGCCGATGAAGCACAAGGACCGGTTCAAGATCGGCAACATCCAGTTCGAGGTGGTGCACACCGCCGGCCATACGCCGGAGCATATCAGCTTCCTGATCACGGATCTCGGCGGCGGCGCCAACGAGCCGATGGGCATGGCGACGGGCGACTTTGTTTTTGTGGGCGACCTCGGCCGTCCCGACCTGCTCGAATCGGCCGCCGGCCAGGCCGGCGCCATGGAGCCTTCCGCGCGGCGGCTCTACGCCTCGGTCCAGGAATTCCTCGACCTTCCCGACTACCTCCAGATCTGGCCGGGTCACGGCGCCGGCAGCGCCTGCGGCAAGGCCCTCGGCGCCGTACCGGAATCGACGGTAGGCTACGAACGCCGTTTCAACGCCTCCATCCTGGCGGCGCAGGAGGGCGAGAACGTGTTCGTGGAGCGTATCCTCGACGGCCAGCCCGAACCGCCGATGTATTTCGCGCGGATGAAACACGAAAACAAGACCGGCCCCCGCGTGCTGGGCGCCCTTCCGCACCCGAAGCCCGTTTCCGCCGGCGACCTCGCGGCGCTGTCGGGCCGGGACGACGTCGTCGTGCTCGATACCCGCGCCGACTCGAACGCCTTCATGAAAGGCCATCTCGCCGGTTCGCTGTATGCGCCGATGGGCAAGACGCTGAACACGATCGCCGGCTCGTACGTCCAACCCGAGCAGGCCATCTATCTGATCGTCGATGCGGTGGACGATGTGCGCGAAGCCGTACTGAACCTGATCCGCATCGGGCTCGACCACATCGTCGGCTATGCGCCGGCGTCCGAGCTCGCGGCGCTCGACCTGGCGTCGACGCCGATCATCGACACGCGGTCCCTCGAAACGGCGCGGCAGCGCCCGGGGGCGAAAGTGCTCGACGTTCGCCGGCTGGCGGAGTTCGAGGAGGGCCACGTGCCCGGCGCGATCAATATCGCACATACGCGCCTGCTCCTCCGCAGCGGGGAGTTGGAAAATACCGGCACCTACCTCGTGCACTGCCGCAGCGGCGCGCGCGCCGCAGCCGCGACATCGCTGCTCGACCGGCTCGGCTACGATGTCGTCTATGTCGACGGCATGTATGCGGACTGGGCCTCGCACCACAAGGAAGAAAAAGGCAAACCGGTCGAGGTGCTTTAACCATGCGGGTGGAGGCCTCGTCGCCATGCCACCCTCTTTTTTTAGATCCCCGGTTCAGGCCGGGGACGGCCCCTAACTCGCGATCCCGCCATGCGCCTCCCTGACCTGGAGTCACATCGTATCCTGCGCGGCATGGCGACCTATGCGAGGCGGAATCTGTCCGGCGACCTCACGGCGGGGCTGACGGTGGGCATCATGCTGATCCCGCAGGGGATGGCGTATGCGCTGCTCGGGGGGATGCCGCCTATTTACGGGCTCTACGCCTCACTCGTCCCGCTCTTCGTTTACGCCCTCGCCGGCAGCTCGCGCCACCTCGCGGCGGGCACCGTGGCCATCGACAGCCTCATCATGGTCTTCGCCCTGAGCGCGATGGCGGAGACCGGGACGGACCGGTATGTGGAACTGGCGCTGATGTTCGCCTTCATGGTCGGCGTCATCCACCTCATCCTGGCGGCGGGGCGGCTCGGGTTTCTGATCAACCTGCTGTCGCGGCCGGCTATCCTCGGGTTTATCTCCGCGGCCGCCGCGATGATCGGCTTCAGCCAGCTGTCCAATATCCTGGGGCTCGAACTGAGGCGGAGCCAGTACATCTACGACATCCTGTACGACGCCGCGCGCCACATCCGGGAGACGCACATGCTGTCGCTCCTGATCGGGTTGTGCGGCGCCTTCCTGCTCATCATTCTGCACAGGTGGCGCAAGATCCCCACGGCGCTGCTGGTCGTGGTCGCCGCCACGATCCTGACCTGGGCGCTCCGGCTGGACCGCTACGGCGTGGCGATCGTCGGGTCGATCCCGGTCGGGCTGCCCCACTTCGCGCTGCCCGTCGTGGACTGGGTCGCCTTCAAGACGCTGGCGCCGACGGCTCTGATGCTGGCGCTGATCCAGTTTACCAACGTCGGATCGCTCGGCAAGGCCTTCGCGGCGCGGCACAACTACACGATCAAGCCGAACCAGGAATTGTTCGCGCTGGGGCTGGCGAACATCGCCGGCAGCTTCTTCCAGAGTTACCCCATCTCGGGCAGCTTTAGCCGGACGGCGGTCAACGAGCAGTCTGGCGGCAAAACCCGGGCCTCGAACGCCGTGGCGGCTTCCCTCATCGTGCTGACGCTGCTGGTGCTGACCCCGCTCCTCTACTACCTGCCCATCCCCATCCTGGCGTCCATCATCATGGTGGCGGCCTTCGGGATGATCAACGTGAAGGAGCTTCGTCATCTCTACCGGATGAAGCGCACCGACGGGCACCTGGCAGTGATGACGTTTCTGGTGACGCTCGTTTTCGGGCTGGAGCCCGGCATCCTGGTGGGCATCGCGGCGTCAGTCGTCGCCATCATGTACCGCATCAGCCGGCCCAACTTCGCCATCCTCGGCCACCTCCCCGGCACGCGTTCGTTCCGCGACGTGGACCTCTATCCGGAGGCGACCGAGATCGAGGGCATCCTCATCCTCCGCGTCGACGCCTCGTTTTCGTATGCGAACGCCGACTTCCTGAAAGATCTCATCCTCTCCAAGTGCGATCCCGCGTCGCACCGGATCCGGGCCGTCGTGATCGACGCAAGCTCGGTCAACGACCTCGACACGACCGCCGTTTCGGCGCTCTTCAGCATCCTGGAAAACCTGAGCCGGCACGAGATCGAGATGTACTTCACGGGACTCCACGGATCGGTGGAAGGCGTGCTCCAGCGCTCCGGACTGGCCGATCGCATCGGTCGGGATCATATCCTCCTCAGCCCCTATCGGGCCGTGCGCCGCATCCAGGGTTTACCGGAAAACGAGCCGTACGGGATCGGGGCGGAGGAGCCGGCGGCGACGTTGACCGACTGATCGCCGCAAGATGGCGAGGCGCCACATTGAGGCCCGCGTCGACGGACGATCGTGCCGGCTACCCCCCCTGCTCCAGTTGCCGCGCGCCCGAGGCCAGCGCATCGATGAGCCGGGAGGTGCCGCGGAGGCGTTCGACCCACGGCGTGACGGCGTCGGCAACGCCCTGCGTCGGGTAGGCTTCCGAGATGGCTTCCAGCGCGAAGCGCTGGCTGTCGACCAGATACCGGAGCGCATCGAGCAGCGCGTTCAGCCGGTCGTAGGAAACGGCCGAACGAAACAGGTTGGTCATGATCTGGCCGCGATCGCCGAACCCGATCGGGGCGCCCAGCGTGCGGCCCAGCCGGCCGATGTCGTCCCGCGCCACAAAAAGGCCGGACCAGACCGGGCGGGTGACATAGACCGCGATGTCCTTGAGGGTGGTTTCGGGACGCGCCATGAGGTCCGGCGCCTCGGGCCGGGCCTGCGCCGCCGGGGAGACGGGCGGCAGCGCGGCATGATGATCCAGCACCACCTCCAGCAGCATGTCGGCCAGCACGGCGTAGCGGTCGTCTTCCTGCCGGCGCAGCGAGAGGAGAAAGATGGGCATCCAGTGGAGGACGTGGTCGGTCATAAACGCCTGCAGACGCTCGCCCCAGCGGTCCGCCGCCGGCTGGGCCCCGGCCTTCAGCGCTTCGGCCCTGAAGGCGCTGAGGCGGCTCATGAACGCCAGCTCGACGGCCACATGGTCGGGCGCCGGCGCATCGGCGGGCGGCGTGAACCCCGACGCGGCGTAGTGATCGAGCGCCTCCGTCGAGACGCGGCCGCCGAGCTGCCCCTCGGCCTCGAGGTACACACTCGCGAAGGGCAGCACATTGAAGCCGATAAAACGCTGGTACCGCGCGGCCTCCTCGTCTTCGTTGAACGCCGCGTCGGCGTCCTGCCAGAAGAGCCCGCGCATATCCTGCCAGAGGGCCTCGTCAACGGCACCGGACAGCCATCGCCCCAGGACGTCGTACGCCAGGCTCCTCGCCCGTTCCATCGCATCTGCATTCATGAAACCTCACCGGATGGATCCACCGGACGGGGATCCGTCCCCGTCGGGAGAAAAGGCCGGCAGCCCGACGCGCGCCGGGCTGCCGTCCCCTCGGCGTCAATCTAACGAATAGATGGACGTGATGACAGTCTCACGGCAGGTCAGTAGCGGTTGCCGGCGGCGACGCCCCGCGGGGCGATGGCTTCCAGCGCGGCCAGGTCGGCCGCCGTCAGCGTGACGGACAGCGCCCCGATGTTCTGTTCGAGATACGTCCGCCTCTTGGTGCCGGGAATCGGCACGATATCGTCGCCCTGCGCGAGTACCCAGGCGATCGCCAGCTGGGCCGGCGTGCATCCCTTGCCGGCGGCCATCGCCGTGATCGCCTCGGAGAGCGCCTGGTTCTTCCGGAAGTTTTCGTCCTGGAAACGGGGGTTCAGCCGGCGCCAGTCGCCTTCCGGGAGGTCGTCCGCCGTGGCAAAACGGCCGGTGAGAAAACCGCGGCCGAGCGGACTGTAGGCCACGAACGTGATCCCCAGTTCACGCACGGTATCGAGCACCGGACCTTCCGTCACGTCGCGGCTCCAGAGCGAGTACTCCGTTTGCAGCGCCGAGATGGGATGCACCGCATGCGCGCGACGGATGGTGTCCGGATCCGCCTCGGAGAGCCCGAGGTAGCGGACCTTGCCGGCGCGGACGAGGTCCGCCATGGCGCCGACGGTATCCTCGATCGGCGTATTCCGGTCCACCCGGTGCTGATAGTAGAGGTCGATATGGTCGGTGCCCAGTCGTTTCAGCGAGGCATCGCAGCACATCCGCACGTAATCGGGCCGGCCGCTGATGCCCAGCCATTCGCCTTTCGGGCCGCGAATATTGCCGAACTTGGTGGCCACGAAGGCGTCGTCGCGCCGGCCGGCGATGGCGCGGCCCAGCAGCTCCTCGTTGACGAACGGCCCGTACATGTCGGCCGTGTCGAGCAGGTTGACGCCCAGGTCGAGCGCCCGGTGGATGGTCGCGACGGACTCGGCCTCATCCCGCCCCTCGTAAAACTCCGACATGCCCATGCAGCCGAGGCCGAGGGCGGAGATGTCCGCGTGGCTATGCCCGAGCCGGCGTCGCGGCACGGGGATCTGATCCTGTTTCATGGTGCAGGTGGTCTTCGGTTGATACAATGCGATGGCATGCATAATACCGGATTCAACCGTGGAACTACAGATCTATTTCTCCATATATCTTGCCTGATTCTACACCATGCCGGACAATCAAAACGCACACCGGACTGACCGGAGAGGCATCACACGATGGAACGAGCCGCCGAACTGGCCGGCCTGATCGCCCGCCGGGTATCCCGCGACGGCAGGACGGCATCGCCCATCCAGGGCGTATCGCTCTACCGGGCCAGCCGGCCGACCTCCATCGAGGCCGCGGTGTACGAGCCGGCGCTCATCCTGGTGGCGCAGGGCCGGAAGCAATCTTACCTGGCAGGCAAGGAATACACGTACGACGCCCAGCGCTACCTCATTCTCTCCGCGACGCTTCCGGTGCACTCGCAGGTCCGCCTCGCCTCCCCCGAATCGCCGTTTCTTTCGCTGGCCGTGGCGCTCGAGCCGGCGGCGCTGGGGCGGCTGCTCCTCGAGATGGACGAGCGCGCCGAGGCGCCGGGGCCGCTCCAGACCGGCATCTGCGCCTCCACGGCGCCGGATGTGCTGTTCGATGCCGCCATCCGACTGGTCCGCGCCATGGAGCAACCGACGGACAGCCGAATCCTGGGGCCATTGTGTATCCAGGAGATCCTGTACCATGTGCTGAACGGGCCGCAGGGCTCGTTCCTTCGCACCATCGCCCACCGCCAGGGGCCCAGGCACCGCATCACGCACGTGCTCAACCTGATCCACACCTCCTATGCCGACGCGCTGGATGTGCCGTCGCTGGCCGAAGCCGCCGGCATGAGCGTCTCGTCGTTCCACAACGCCTTCAAGGAGGTGACCTCGCACGCGCCGCTGCAATATGTGAAGGCCATCCGCCTTCACCGGGCGCGCACGCTTATGGTGCACGAAGGCGCCGGCGTGGGAGAGGCGGCGTACCATGTCGGTTATGCGAGCGTATCCCAATTCAGCCGCGAGTTTCGCCGCTTCTTCGGGCGTCCCCCGTCGGAAGAGCTGGCCCGGCTGCGGGCCGAAAGCGAAGCCTACGCCACGGAGGCCTGACGTTCGACGCCCGCGCCACCCCGGTGTGCGGAGCGCTACGGGGTCGTATCTTGGGGGGTCGTATCTTGGGGGATCGTATCTTGGAGCGTCGTATCCTGGGCATGGCCATCGGCCCCCAACCCTCCTTCCTACCGTCAACCCCATAGAATCCCGCATGCGCACCGCCATCCGTCTCGTCCTCGCGTCCGTCGCCCTGTGTGCGGCCGTCATGCCGGCGCCCGCCCAGCTGCGCGGCCCCGGCAGCCAGCCCGTCGAGCCCTTTCGTGTGATCGGCAACATCTACTACGTAGGAGCCGCCGGCATCTCGGCGCATATCATCGACACGCCGGACGGCCTGATCCTCCTGGACACGGGGTCGAAGGAGATGCAGGCCGGCCTCCGCGCCAACATCGAAAAACTGGGCTTCGCGCTGACCGACATCAAGATCATCCTTTCCAGCCACGCGCACTGGGACCATGTCGAAGGGCATGCGGACATGCAGCAACGGACCGGCGCCCGGGTCATGGCCCTCGGCGAAGACGCGGCGGCGATTTCCAGCGGCATCGACAATTCGGCGCTCGGCGGCGACGGCTGGACGCCCGTCAAGGTCGACCGCCTGCTCGAAGACGGCGACACCGTGAGCCTCGGCGGCGTCGTGATGACGGCGCACTGGACCCCCGGCCACACCAAAGGCTGCACGACCTGGACGATGCCGGTGCTGGAAGACGGCAAAACCTACACGGTGGTGTTCGTGGGCGGCACCAGCATCAATCCCGGGGTCCAACTCCTCGGCAACACGCGCTACCCGAAAATCGCCGAGGGCTACGCCCGCACGTTCACCACGCTGAAGTCGATCGACGCCGACGTCTTCCTGGCGCAGCACCCCGAGATGTACGACATGGCCGGCAAGCGGCAACGGCAGCAGGCCGGCGCCACCGAAAACCCGTTCATCGACCGGGTCGGATTTCAGCGCTTCGTGGCCGGGCAGGAAAAGCTGTACCTGGATCAGCTGGCGGAGGAACAGGGCCGGCAGTGAGGGTGGCACCGCCCTGCCCCGCCGTCGATGGCTCGACGTCAGGCCACGCCCCTCATCCTCCATGTCACGACCGATCCTGGACCACTACCGGCCCAACCTGCAACCTGCCAACCTGAAACCTGCCGACCTGAAACCTGCCAACCCGCCCGTCACGCGCGGCCTTTCAGCATGCCGTGCCAGTAGATCTGGGGTAAGCCGTAGGCTTTGAGCGCATACATGCTGTAGCGTTCCTTCGACTGATCGAAAGCGAAGGTTTCGGTCGGCTTCTTGTCGTAGTCGAACTCGGCCAGGATGAGGCTCCCGTAGCCGGTCACGAGCGGGCAGGACGTATACCCGTCGTACAGGTGCGAGGGCGTGCGGTGGTGCATGACGGCGAGGAGGTTGTCCGCCAGCGCCGGCGCCTGTTTGCGGATCGCCGCGCCGGTCTTGGACGTCGGCAGGCTGCTGCAATCCCCCAGTGAAAACACGTTGGGATACGCGACGTGCTGCATCGTCCCCTTGTCGACGTTCACCCAGCCGCCCTCGTTGCCGAGGCCGCTTGTCTTGAGGACGTCGGGAGCGCTCATCGGCGGGGTGACGTGGAGCATCTCGTAGCCCATCGTCACGAGTTCGCCGGTGTCCATCCGCTTGAAGACGGCCTGCTTCTGATCGGGTTTGATCTCGACGAGGTCGTGTTTGTAGCGTGCGCTGATGTGCCGGCGTGCGATGACCGCGTTGAGCGCCGGCACGTAATGCGGGACATGGAAGATGCCGTCGGCGGCGCTGGCGAACACGACATCGACCTTGTCGCGCACGCCCTGGCGCTGGAAGTAGTCCTCCGCCAGATAACAGATTTTCTGCGGAGCGCCGCCGCACTTGATCGGGGTGGATGGCTGGGTGAAGATGGCCGTTCCCTTCTTCATCGCCTGCATGGTCGCCCAGGTGGAGCCGACGGTCTGATAGGAGTAGTTGCTGCAGACGCCGGTGCCCGGCTTGCCGATGGACTCGGCCAGACCGGGAATCTTGTTCCAGTCGAGCTGGATGCCCAGGGCCACGATCAGATAGTCGTACGTGAGGGCGCCGGCCTGTTCGAGCTGTACCGTGTTGTGCTCCGCATCGAAGCCGGCGATCCGATCCTGGATCCATGTAGCGCCGGGAGGGATGACATCCGCCTGATCCCGCTCGGAGACCTCTTTCTGGAAAACGCCCCCTCCGACCAGCGTCCAGATCGGCTGGTAGTAGTGTTTGGAAGACGGCTCGACGATCGCGATGTCCAGCCCGGGTTGTTTGGTCAACAGGTGGGCGGCCACCGTGATGCCGGCGGTGCCGCCGCCGGCGATGACGATCTGGTGGTGTTTCATGATGCCTGATCCTCGGTTCGATTGACTATGCGGAGTGGTTGTATCGTGGATGGCGATGTCCGTAACAAGGCTTGCGGGGCGCCGTCAATCCCCCAGTTCCCGGCCGAAGCGGCCGGCGAAGGCGAGCAGGAAGCCCATCGCGCGCTGCACGTCGGGATCCTTCATGCGGCGCAGCGCGGCCATGAGCCCGACGCGCTCGGCCGGCGCCTGCTGACTCGCGACGAGCGACTTGCCCAGGGCTCCAACGACCCGAAGCGCTTCCGGCGACAGCACGTCTTCGAGCGCCGCCGTGGCGGCGGGATCGGATAGCCGTTTCCCCAGCGTCAACAGGCTCCCGATACGCTCCGGCAAGTCCACCCCCTCGATGGACGCGTGCTGGATGCGCTCGTCGGCGATATCGGTCACCATCGCGACCATGCCGGGGACCTGGCCGGCGAGGCCGAGCATCTCTTCCAGCATCCGGACGACATCCGGGCGGGAAAGCAGTTCGGCGAGATGCAGGGCGTTGCGGAGCCGTTCGTCGAGATCGACGCCGCCATCGGCCGCCTTTCGGATGGCGTCATCCGCCATATCGGTCACCATCGCCGTCATGGCCGGGGCCTGCCGGACGAGGTCGCTCAGGGTTGCGACCGTTGCCTCGAGCGCATCGATCCGATCCAGCAGCCGGTTCATGGCGGCGAGGACGACCGGCTCATCGAAGCGCTTTTGCAGCGCCTCGGCGCCATGCTGTGGGTGTAGCTCCATCATGGTTCTCGGATTACGTTGAGCGGTTCAGGCTTTCTCGAGCGCGTCGATGCGGGCCTCGAGCCGCGCGAGCTGATCGCGCATGTCGAGCAACAGGCTCAGGATGTAAATGTGCGTCTTCTTAGCGTCGATGCCGACGACGCTTTCCTCGCTGCCGATTTGCGACGCAATGCGGTTGTAGCGATCACTGGATACGCGGATATCGTCCATGGTAGTGGTCATCTGGTGGTCGAGACGGTGGAGGGCGCCGATGCGCCGTTGCCGTGGGACGCCGGCGGATGGGCGGGCAACACGTAAGCCTCCCGCACCGGCTTGAGCGGACGGTTCAGCCAGTACGGCCGGCGCAACCCGTCGGGGCTGTGATCCATGGCGGATCGGGTCATCGCGACCCATTCGCGGTAGACCTGCATCGAGCGCTGGGTGTCGACGAACACGTCGCCGTGCCGGTCGCCGGCGTCGGCCTTGCGCACGTTCACGGCCTTTTGATGCCAGCAGTGCGCGCCGCTGATCGGGTCGGGATGGACGCCATGCGTGAGGTTCTGGTGCACGCCCACATCTTCCCACCAGATGCGGCTCGTGTCGGGATCGAACGACCGCCACGCCGTCGCGCCGTGCAGCACGTGCAGCGACTGACCGCCCTGCCCGTCGGCCCCCAGCTCGACGAGGTTGGAGGCCCCTCGGCTGACGCCCTCCGCTTCCTTGAGACGCCAGCGACCCAGGTGGTGGCTCATCGCGATGATGCCCGGCTTGATGCCCTCGGTGATCCACACGCGATCGACGAAATACCCGATCTCGGTTTCGACGCGGACCAGTTCGTTGGTGGCGACGCCGAGCCGGCGGGCGTCCTCCGGATGCATCCACACCGGATTTTTGTGGCTCAGTTCATAGAGCCACTTGGCGTTGGCGCTGCGGGTATGGATGAGGGTGGGAAGGCGGAACGTGGGCAGCAGCAGCATCTCCCCTTTCGCGCGGTCGATGTTTTCCGGGTGGACGTGGCTTTTGATCGACCAGGGCAGGGTGTACTCTTTTTCCGGCCATCCCCACGCATGCAGCGTCGGGCTGAAAAATTCGAGCTTGCGGCTCGGCGTGTTGAAGCCCGCCCGCGCCACGCCGTCCACATCCACCCCGACGACGCCGCCATCCTTCACCACGCGGCCGGCGTCGTCCGTGCGGGCGCCGGCGGCGTCGACGGACTTCTCGTAGGGGACGTAGTTTTCCTTCTTGACCTCGAAGGCCCCGAAACGCCGCATGTATTCGAGCGGCGTCAACCCTTCGGCGGCGGCGGCCTCGGGAAGACCCGGCACGCTGTTCTCGAACATCCACTGGTAGTACTCGTCCACCGTGATGATCTGCCCCGGCCGGTACGGGCTCTCGAAGTAGGGCCGGATGCCCAGCGCGCCGTCGGCGTCCATGTGCGCGGAGAGCTGGATCCAGAACTCGTTTTCCTCCCAGACTTCTCCGGGGTTGGCCTCGTAGGTGAACTGCACCTTTTTGCCGAGGCGTTCCATCGCCACGCGCTGCACGGGCTGCCGGAAGGAGAGCCACTGGCCGGCATGCGTCTCCTGGCTGACGAGGTCGTGCCGCTCGCCGGCGTGGCCCATGGGCAGCACGTAGTCGGCAAACCAGGCGGACTCGTTCCAGGTCGGCGTCAGCGCGACGTGGCATTTCATCTTCTGCTCGTCCTTCAACGCCTTCATCCACATAAACCCGTCGGGGTTGATCCACATCGGGTTGTAGACGCGGGTGAAGTAGACGTCGATCTCACCGCGCTCCTCCTCGAGAAAATGCGGCAGCAGGAAGCTCATTTCGTAGAACGCCAGCGGCCATTCCACGGGCAGATGCAGTTCGTTCCACGCGTTGTTCGGCGGAGCTGATTTGAAGGGTTTGGGGACGAACTTATTCCAGGTGTTGAGGGCGGTCCCGCCTTTCGTGCCGACGCTGCCCGTGAGCACGTTGAGAAAGAAGAGCGTCCGCGCCACCTGCCACCCGCCGAGGTTGCCGATGGCGGCGCTTCGCCAGACGTGCGCGGCCAGCCGGCCCTGGCAGTCGGCGACGTAGGCGGCCGTCTGCCGGATGCGGTCTTCCGGCACCTGCGACTCGGCAGCGGCGCGCTCGAAGGTGAACTCGGCGTAGAGCGCCTTCAGAAGCCGGTCAAATGAAGCGAAGGTCGGCGTCTCGTCAGGCTGCCAATCCAGGCCGGGCTCGGGGTGGGCGGTGAAATGCGCGAGCGTCTCTTCCCAGTTGACCCAGCGCCGCACGAATTCGCGATCGTACAGATCGTTCTGGATCAGGTGATTGGCGATGGCGAGGAGGATGGACGCCTCGCTGCCCGGCCACGAAGGCAGCCAGACATCGCTTTTCGACGCCGTGTTGCTGAGCCGCGGGTCGAAGGTGATCAGCTTCGCGCCGTTCTCCTTCCCTTCGATGATGCGCTGCGCGTGCGGGTTGAAATAGTGCCCGGTCTCCAGGTGGCTCGAGATGAGGAGGATGACCCGCGCGTGGGCGTAGTCCGGGCTGGGCCGGTCGCCGGCGGACCAGAAGAAGTAGCCGGCGCGCGCACCCGCCGAGCAGATGTTCGTGTGGCTGTTGTGCCCGTCCACCCCCCAGGCCTGGATGCACCGGTTGGTGTACCCGTCTTCGCCCGGCCGGCCGACGTGGTACATGATGCCGTCGCGCCGCTTGAGCCGGCTCTCCCGCATCTTGTCGCCGATCTCCTGGAGCGCCTGCTCCCACGAGATCCGTTTCCACTTGCCTTCCCCGCGCTCCCCGACACGCTTGAGCGGATAGAGAATCCGCTCGGGGTCGTAGGTTTGATTCAGCGTGGCCGGCCCTTTCGCGCAGTTGCGGCCCCGGCTGCCCGGGTGCCGGGGATTCCCCTCGAACTTGCGGATGCCCAGCGTCTCCCGGTCCACATACGCAAGCAGACCGCACCCGCTCTCGCAGTTGAAACACGTCGTCGGCACCAGCATGTACCGGCGCGCCACTTTCTCCGGCCAGTATTTGCCGTCCCATTCGACCCAGTCGTCCCACCGTTCCACCGGGGGATACTGGCTCATCCGGCCGTCCGGATGGAGGACCGTGGTCATCTCCGCCGGCGGGATGGAAACGGGCCGGGCGGTGGTCGGACTGAACGCCGGAAGTCCGAACCCATCCTCGCGGGGCGGGTCAACCGGATTCCGCTCGCGGTTGAGCAGGCGCGAGAAGAAGGTTTCGAGACGATTCGAGCGGTTTGTCATAAATAATCACACAGCTTGTCAGCCAGACCGAACGCCCGCGCACGCGGGCGGTGGCGGAACGGCCTCCCCGAGCCCGGCTCGGCATCATGCATAGCGCGGTCTCTCCTCGATGGCACAACCCAGCAGGCCAGCGGATCGAGCGGACATCGCGTCAACTATTCGGCACCTCCTGCGGGGCCATCACAAAAGCATATTCATATAGATACAGCCCGACCAGCGCGGCGAGGCCGGCGATGGCGGCGGGTACAGCGGCGCCGGTGGCGAGGAGGGCCAGCGGGAGCCCATGCCCCAGCGCGAGGCTGCCCCACCGGAAGTGGGTCTTGTAGCGGCCGCTGTGGATGGCGTGCGCGGCCCGGGCCGCGGCTTCGGAGGCGTGCGACATCGCCATCTCACCCAGCCCGATCACCAGCAGATCGGCGATGAGGGCGACGGCAAACGCCATGCGGCTCAGCGCGATCAGATCGCCGGGCAGCCCGGCCACGAGATCCAGGGCGAGGAGCGCGCCGGCGCCGGCGAAGACGGCCTGCACGATCAGGTGTATCGGGAGCAGCGCGCTCTGCCACAGGTCACGGCCCTCGGCCTGACCAAAGAGAAACGCGGTGTAGACGGCCGCCCCCACCGCCAGCGCGGCCACCGGCCACAGGACGATCCCCCGCATGACCGCGACGGCATCCGCCGGCAGCCATCCCAGCCAGACCGCCGTCTCGGCCATCCACCACGCGCCGGTCAGCGTCGAAAATCCGATCAGCAGAAAGGCGCCGCGGGTAAGCCAGCTGCGCCACTGCGGCCGGAAAAGGATCCGAAGAAACCGCTCGGGCCGCTCCAGGTCGAGCACGAGAAAACCCGTCGTGATCATGGTAAAGACCAGCGCGGCGAGACCACTCCAGACAAACGCCGGCGCATCGAAGGTCAGCCAGCCGAGCCCGAGCCCGACCGTAAGCAGCAGCATGATCCCGCTCGCGATGCCCTTCGTCACCAGATAGGCCGGCACGGGCCAGTGCCAGGGAATCTTGTGCTGGGCGTTGTAGGCCACCTGAACCATCTGCTCGGCCATCCGGCCGTCGCCGATGAGGATGGGGCCGGCGTCCGGAAGCCCCTGGGGCTGCGGGCTGCGCAGCGTCTCGCCGGGGTGCCCGGCGGAAGCCGGACGTGAAGGGGCGACGCGGGGCGCGGCGTGTGCGGCGCCGTCGCCTTCGTGCAGCGGAAGGACATCGGCCCAGGCGAACGTGGCCGGCGTGCGGTCGACCGCCGTGGGGGTCAGGTTGACCTCGTCGCCGTTCACATAAAACAATTTGGGCGAGGTGCCCTGCTCGGGTTTGCGGACCGTCACCTGGTATTCGGCGAGCATCCGGCTGATTTCGGAGGACGGCTCATCCATGTCGCCGGCGATGATCGCGTGTTCGGGGCACACGACAACGCACGCCGGCTCGAGCCCGACGTCGACCCGATGGCCGCAATAATGGCACTTGGCGGCGGTGCCGGACGACGGGTCGATGTGGATCGCATCGTACGGGCAGGCCTGCAGACAGGCCTTGCACCCGATGCACTGGTTGGCGTCGAATTCGACGATGCCGTCCTCGCGCTGATACATCGCCCCCACCGGGCAAATGCGGGCGCAGGGCGGATTCGCACAATGGTTGCAGCGCGTGACCTGGAAATGCCGGCGGACGTTCGGAAATTGCCCCTTCTCCACGCTCTTCACCCACGTCCGGCTCACGCCGACGGGGACGTCGTTCTCGCTCTTGCAGGCCGTCGAGCACGCATGACATCCGATACAGCGGTCGTTGCGAATCAAAAACCCGTAGTTCATGCGGCGTGGTGAAACGAATGAATGGATCGGCACATGGCGGACGACGAATATACATGTAATAACAAGTGGTGTCAAGCCGGGTTCCTGGGGGGATCGGGTGCCTGTTTTAAAAGATCCCCGCCTCTCGACCAAGTCCAGATCTCGCCCTATCTTGCCCGCCGCATCCCGTATCCCGCATCCCGTACCCTGCATCCCGTATCCCGCATCCTGCATCCTGTATCCTGCATCCTGTATCCTGCATCCCGCATCCCGTATCCCGAATCCCGCATCCAACCCCCAACATCCCATGAGCCGCTTCCACGTCCAGATCGCCAATGCCCCCTGCTCCTGGGGCGTCATCGAAAACACCGCCGGCGAGCGCTCCGGCTACCGGGCCGTCATCGAGGAGATGCACGAGACGGGGTATGCCGGCACGGAGCTGGGCGACTGGGGCTTCATGCCCACCGATCCGGCGCGGCTCGCCGCCGAGTTGCAGGCGTTGTCGCTGGACCTGCTCGGCTCGTGGGTGAGCGTGCGCCTCTACGACGCCGCCTACCACGCCCGGGGCGTCGAGCAGGCGGTGATGACCGCGAAATTGCTCGCGGCCGTGGGCGGGCCGAACGCGTTTATCATCGTGGGCGACGACCACAGCACGGTGCCGGTGCGCACCCAGCAAGCGGGACGGATTCGCCCGCAGGATGCCCTCGACGAGCGCGGCTGGGATGTTTATACCGCTGGTATCGAGCGCGTCGCGCGGGCCGTGCGCGAGGAGACCGGGCTGCGGACCATCATCCACCACCACGGCGCCACCTACGTCGAGACCCCGGATGAAATCGTCACCTTCCTGGACCGGACGGACCCCTCCCTCGTCGGCCTCTGCTTCGACACCGGCCACTACGCGCTGGGCGGGGGCGACCCCGTCGAGGGCCTGCGCCGGCATGCGGATCGCATCCTCCACGTCCATTTCAAGGACTTCGACCCGGACGTCGTCTCCGCCGCCGCGGTGAAGGGATGGGACTACCAGGCCATGATCGGCCAGGGCGTCTTCCCGGAACTCGGCCAGGGATCGGTGGATTTCTCCGCCGTCCTGCGCATGCTGGAGGCGCTGGAGTACAGCGGCTGGATCGTGGTCGAGCAAGACGTCCTCCCCGGCATGGGCACCCCCAAGGAAAGCGCGGCGCGAAACCGCGATTACCTGCACGCGCTGGGGATCTGAGGCTGGGTTCAAGGTCTTAGGTTCAAGATTCAAGGGCGGATGTCCGCCCTGAACGACTGAGCCAGACCGTGCCATCGACGGAGCGCCATCCAGCGATTCCTCTCAACATTACGCATTCCTTAAACCTTAACCATCAGACCTTACACCGTGAGCCATCCCCTACGCATCGGCCTCATCGGCGCCGGCCGCATCGGCCGGATACATGCTGAAACGATTGTCAACCGGATCCCGGGCGCCCGGCTGGTGTCCGTGGCGGATCTTCATGTGGAAGCCGCCGCGGAGCTGGCGGCGCATTACGGGGTCGAGGCCGTGCATGCCAATGCGCATGCGGTGATCGACGACCCGAATGTCGACGCCGTGGCGATCTGCTCGTCGAGCGATACGCACGCCGCCTACATCGAGGCGGCGGCGGAAGCCGGCAAGCACATCTTCTGCGAAAAGCCCATCGCGATCGACATCGCGAGCATCGACCGCGCGCTGGCCACCGTCGCCCGCTGCGGCGTCAAGCTTCAGATCGGTTTTCAGCGGCGGTTCGACCCGAGCTTCGGGCATGCCCGGCGGCTGATCGCGAGCGGCGCCTACGGCGAACCCCGCGTGCTGCGCATCACCAGCCGCGACCCGGGCCCTCCCCCGATCGCCTATCTCGCGGCCTCCGGCGGCATCTTCTTCGACATGACGATCCACGACTTCGACATGGCGCGTTTCCTGATCGGGTCCGAGGTGGTGGATGTCTTCGCCGTAGGCGGCGTGATGGTCGATCCCGCGATCGGCGAGCTGGCCGGCGACATCGATACGGCCGTCGTTACGCTCCGGTTTGCGAACGGTGCGATCTGCACGATCGACAACTGCCGGCAATCGGCCTACGGCTACGATCAGCGAGTCGAGTGGTTCGGTTCGAAGGGCCGCGTCGCCGTCGAGAACCATACGCCGGACGCCGTCGTCCATGCCGACGCCGACGGCGTACACGCCGCGAAGCCGCTCCATTTCTTCCTGGAACGCTACATGGAAGCCTACCGGGTCGAGATGGAAGCGTTCGTCGAAGCCATCCTCAACGACGCCCCCGTGCCGGTGTCCGGCCACGACGGCCGCATGCCGGCGGTGATCGGCAAGGCTGCCTGGCTCTCGTACCGGGAAGGACGCGTCGTGCGGATCGCCGAAGTCGACCCGGCATGAGTTAGCGGACCACGATGAGCTTGCGCACCAGGCTCCCCCGTTCGGCCGTGACGCGGACGACGTACAGGCCGCTGCGCCAGCCGGCCACATCGACGCCGACCCGCTGGACGCCGGCGGCGCGGCGTTCGTCCAGCACCACGGCCTGCCGACGCCCCAGGGCATCGTATACCTCGACCCGCACGTCGGATTCGGACGGCAGCCCGAACGTCAACTCGGCGCGGCCGGATGCCGGGTTGGGATATGGCGGATCGAAGACAAACGCCGCCGGAACCGGCTCCTCGACGAGGATGACCCGCTCCGCCGTCGCGGCCAGCCCCTGCGCGTCCGTGACGGACAGCCGCGCGGTGTACGTGCCGGCCTGCCCGTACGTGTAAGTCGCCGTCTCACCGACGGCATCGGTGCCGGGCTGTCCGTCCAGGTCCCAGGCATAGGACAGGTCGCCGGCGAAATCCGGGTCGAACGATCCGGCCGCCAGGAAGGTGACGGTCAGCGGCGCCGGCCCCGTCGCGCCGGTCGCGGTGAGCCGGGCGATGGGCGGACGGTTTCCGAGCGCGTTGTATTCCAGGCGGGAGAGCGTGGCGTCCGGGCCACCGCCCCAGAAGATGTTGCCCCACTCGAGGAGATATAGCGCGCCGTCGGGGCCGATCTCGAGGTCGATCGGGCTCGATACGGGCACGTTGTCCGCGAAGGGCAGGATGGCGAGGATGTCGCCGGCGGCATCCATCCGCACTTCCTTGATCCAGTTGCGCGACCATTCATAGATCAGCAGCGCACCGTCGTAATACCGCGGCAGAGCCAGGTTCGAGCGCTCGCCGTTTCCATTTCCAATAACGGGCCCCGCCATGGCGGTCCGCCCTCCTCCTTCCCCGCTGACGGACGCAAATGCGGCATCCGGACCGTACGGGTACCAGATCCACGCCGGCTGCGCCGGCGGCAGCGTCCGCGCGCCGGTGTTGTTGGGAGACAGGTTGCCCGGCGCCGCGCAATCGAACGGCCCGCCCAGTGCGCCGGTCTCGAAGTCGTAGTCGCTGTAAGGCCGGTTGTCGGCGATGCAGAACGGCCACCCGAAGTTGCCGGCCCCTCGCGCCTGGTTCCACTCGTCGTACCCCTGAGGTCCGCGCGCGGGGTTCGGCTCGCCGGCGTCCGGACCGACATCGCCCCAGTAGAGCCAGCCCGTATCGGCATCCACCGAAATCCGGAACGGGTTGCGCATGCCCATCGCGTAGATCTCCGGCCGGCCGGTCGTGTCGTCGGGTGCGAAGAGGTTGCCGTCCGGGATCGTGTAGCCGCCGTCGGGCGTCGGGCGGATGCGCAGCACCTTGCCCCGGAGGTCGTTCGTATTGCCGGCCGATCGGCGCGCGTCCCAGGCGGCCCGGTCCGGGCGCCCGTCGAGGGGAGCGAAGCCGTTGGATGCGAACGGATTGGTGTTGTCGCCCACCGAGATGTACAGCGAGCCATCGGGACCGAACGTCAGGGAACCGGCCGAGTGGCAGCATTCGGCACGCTGTGTCGGGATGGTCAGCAGGATGCGCTCCGAGCCGGCGTCGAAGGCCGTGCCGGTCCACGTAAACCGCGACACGCGCTGGATTTCGTCCGGGCCCGCCGGCGAATAGAACAGATAGATCCAGCCGTTCTCGGCGAAAGCAGGATCCAGCGTGATCCCGAGCAGCCCATCCTCCTGCACGGTCGACACGTCCAGCTGAGCGACGACCGATGTCGATGCCGCCACGGGATCGTACCGTTTGAGCCGGCCGGGCCGTTCGATAAAAAAGACCGCGCCGTCAGGCGCCACGGCCAGCTCCATCGGGGAATCGACCGAGGCATCCAGCACGCGCTTGATCATCCGGCCCCGCTGGGTCGGCCCGCAGTCGCCCCCGACGACGCCGGCGGCATACTGGAGTCCGCCGCGGAGGTGCTCCAGAAACGCCGGCTCGGCAAACGCCTCGGGCGTGTGCCCGCCGCCCGTGTACCAGGATCGCCCGCCCTGAAACGTCTGGCACCACGCGATGGGGTGATCGTAGCCCATCGACCCGCCGGCGTACGAATCTTCCTGGAGCATGGCCAGCACATGGACGTCGCCGCGGGGATTGATCTGATAGTTGTACCATTCGTCGGTGCGGCTCCATCGGTCCGGCAGGCCGCTCGTCGACGGATGGGTGCGGTCCGCGACGACGATTTCGCCGGCCTGGATGTCCGGATGGCTCGCGAAATAGGCCCCCACGAGCGCGCCGTACCAGGGCCAGTCGTACTCCGTATCCGCTGCCGCATGGATGCCGGCGAAGCCGCCGCCGGCGCGGATATACCGCTCGAAGGCCTCCTGCTGCGCTGCGTCCAGCACGTCCCCGGTCGTATTCAGAAACACGACCGCGTCGAACGTGGCCAGGCTGTCGTCGATAAAGTATCCGGGATCTTCCGTCGCCGTCATCGACCACGCCTGCGCGTCCGCCATGCTCTGCAACGCCGCCAGCCCGGCAGGAATGGACTCATGCCTGAAGCCCGTGGTGCGGGAGAAGACCAGGTAACGGGTCTGCGCCGGCGCAGCCTGGGTCAGGGCGAGGCCGACGAGCAGAAGCAGGGGGATGTGCGCACGCGGCATGGGCAGGCCACAAAGAAGAGGGTTTACTGCGAGCTGCGAAACACCGGGGCGAATTCGCGTAGCGGCATGCCCGAGCCGCGGGCGGCCCCGCCGCGTCGGGCGACCTCGATCTCGTAGGTCACGCGGTCCGTGCGGTAGTAGCGTCGCTGGACATAGACCGGCTTGTCTCCGGTCGTCATCGACAGGCGCTCGATCAGGAACACCGCCCGACCGACCGGCACGCCGAGCTGGCCGGCGACGATCTCGTCCGCATTCACCGCATCGAGCCGGTACCTGCCGCGCAGGACCGGGACCTCGTAGTCTTCCTCGAGGATGCGGTAGATCGTTTCGTGCTGCAGATCGTAGCCGTGGAGCAGCTGGCCGTAAAAAACCGGAAGCCACGTCTGGTCGAACGCGATGGGCAGGTCGTCGCCGAGGCGGAGGCGATCCAGCCGGCACACCTTGACGCGGGGCTCGACGTTCAGGGCGACCTGTACGAATCCGGGCGGCTCGACCTGGTCGAAGTGCACGACGCGGGACGAGGCCTCCAGGCCGGCCTGCGCCATGTCCTCCACGAAGTCCGTCAGCTTCACCATGCCCTGGAGCAAACGAGCGTCCTTTACGAAAGCGCCGAGACCCTGTCGCCGGTAGATGAGTCCCTCGCTCTCCAGCGTCTGCAGCGCGCGCCGTACCGTGATCCGGCTTACATCGAACTGCTGCCCCAGCTGGTTTTCGGATGGGAGTTGATCGTCAACGCCGAACTCCCCTTTTTCGATCTGCTGACGCAGCCAGTCGCTGATTTGCTCGTGCCGTGGACGTCCTGATTGAAGCATAATGTGCCGTACGAATGACCGCCAAATCGGGGTCGTGCGCCGGCGCGTTGCGGTCCATGCCGGCGTTCAACCTCGGGTTGAAGGTAAGATACGGCGTCTGGCCCTGACGGTTCACCCATTTTTATTTTCTTCGTATGCCGGGGCCTCGCTTCGTATATTGGGACTTCCGGTCCACGCTCACCCCGCACCCTGAAGCCATGGACGCTCTGGATCCGGATTTCACGCGCCACCGCGTCGAAATCCCCCCGATGTTCCACGCCTCTTCCACCGGCGCCCCCTTCCACGCCTGCGTCGTCTGCCATGCGCCGCTCCGCGCCTACGGCACGCATTACGTCATCGAAAAAGCCATCCGGCGCTACCCCGAGTTCGACATGGAGGATACCGTGTTCGAATACGCCATGTGCCTCGCGTGCTACGAGCAGATGCAGCAGGCCATGTCCGAGGAGTCGCTCCGCCGGGTGCAGGATTATTTCCTGAACCGGGTCGATCTCGACGCCCGCCGCCAGGCCCTGTTCGCCGGCGACTCCACCGATCCGGCCAACTGGATCTCGCACTGTCTCGTCACCGGCGCGCCCCGCGAGTCGTTCACCGAGTACCAGATCTTCTGCCAGTGCGACGGCGGGGACCTGCTCTTCACGCACCTCCCGTACCTGATCGGCGGCCCCACCATCGACGAGGTGGCCCAGCTCCTGTCGAACAAAACCCTCGGCGAAATCGACGGGTTCATGGATCGCCATTTCGGCCTGCCGCCGGAGCTGCGCAAAAAACTGATGGATCGCCCGCTGGTCATGGTGTGAGCGCGGATCCAGGAAGGGGTTGCTCGCCGTGACAAGATCTGCTATCCTGATTCCACCTGACGTTCACACCCACACCCCCATACTCCCACACCCGATACCCCCGCACCCTCCTATGCCCGAACCGCTCCGTTTCATAACCCGCGAAGATGTCCAGGTCGTGGACGAGGCCCGAGGATTGCATCACTGGCTGAGCCGGCCGGGGTTGACCGAGGCGAAGGAACTCCTGATGGTGCGCGTGGCGATGCCTCCGGGGCAGGCGCACAAATTCCACCGGCACCCCTCGATGGAGGAGATCATCTACATCGTCTCCGGCGTGGCGGAGCAGTGGGTGGAGGAGGAATTCCGGATCCTCGAAGCCGGCGAGATGGCGCACATCCCCGTCAATGTCGTCCACGCCACCTACAACGCCGGCGACGAACCCCTCGTCTTTCTCGCCATCCTCTCGCCGGCGATCGCCGAAGAACCGACGATGGTTGACGTCTGGCACGAAGAACCGTGGTGTTCGCTGAAGCCCCCCACCGCATGACGGATCCGCTGCATCGCCGCGCCTTCCTGAAACGGCTCGGGGTGACCGTCGGCCTTACGGGCCTCGCGCCACTCGGCCGGCTCTACAGCCGCGAGATGGCCGCGGAGGTCGCCGTGATCGGCGGCGGGACGGGAGGCTGCGCGGCCGCGCTGGCGGCGCTGCGAAGCGGGCGAACCGTGATCATGACCGAGGAGACCGACTGGATCGGCGGCCAGCTCACCCAGCAGGCCGTGCCGCCGGACGAGCATCCCTGGATCGAGCAATTCGGTCGCACCCGGGCCTATCAGACCTATCGGGACAACGTGCGGCGGTATTACCGCGACTTTTACCCGCTCTCGGGCGAGGCGTACGCCGCGGACACCCTCAACCCCGGCCGCTGCGCGGTATCCGCCCTGTGCCACGAACCCGCCGCCGCGGTGTCGGTCCTGGAAGGGATGCTTGCGCCGTATGTGAGCGCCGGCCGGCTCCGGCTCCTGCTGGATGTCGAACCCGTGCGCGCGGACGTCGATGGCGACCGCATCCGGTCCGTCACCGTGCTCCATCCGGCGACCGGCGTCGAAACCACGATCGTGGCCCCCTACTTCCTCGACGCCACCGAACGGGGAGACCTCCTCCCGCTCAGCGGAACCGACTATGTGACCGGCGCGGAGTCCCGCTCGCAAACCGGCGAGCCGCACGCACCGGCCGGGGCCCAACCCGGCAACATCCAGGCGATGACGTGGTGTTTCGCGCTCGACTACCGCGCCGGCGAAGATCACAGGATCGACCGTCCGGACACCTATGCCTTCTGGCGCGACTATGTGCCGGCGCTGACGCCGGCGTGGACCGGGCCGCTCCTCAGCCTGTCGTATTCAAACCCGATCACGCTCGAGCCGCGCACCCTGGGGTTCGACCCGCGACCCGGCGCCGAGACCCGCCTCTTTAATCTCTGGACCTACCGCCAGCTCCTCGCCCCCGAAACGCTGCGTCCCGGCGCCCTGGCCTCCGGGATCTCGCTCGTCAACTGGCCGCAGAACGATTACCTGCCCGGGCATCTCATCGACGTGACGCCCGAAGAAAAAGACCGCCACCTGGCCGGCGCGATGGCGCTGAGCCGCTCCCTCGTCTACTGGCTGCAAACCGAAGCGCCGCGCGAGGACGGGGGGATGGGATGGCCCGGACTCCGGCTCCGGGGCGACGTGTGCGGCACCGAGCACGGGCTCGCCAAACGCCCCTACATCCGTGAGTCGCGACGGATCGTGGCCGAGTTCACCGTGAAAGAGCAGCATGTGGGCCTGGAAGCCCGGATGGCCGAGACCGGTTTGCCGGCCGGCGAGGTGACGGCCGCCTCGTTCCCGGATTCGGTGGGCGTGGGCAGTTACCGGATCGACCTGCATCCCTCCACCGGAGGAGACAACTACATCGACATCAGCTCGCTGCCGTTCGAGATCCCGCTCGGCGCCCTGCTGCCGGTGCGGATGGAAAACCTGCTGCCGGCGTGCAAAAATCTGGGCGTCACCCACATCACGAACGGCTGCTATCGGCTGCACCCCGTCGAATGGAACATCGGCGAGTCCGCGGGGATGCTGGCGGCGTTCTGCCTGGATACCGGCGCCGCGCCGCGGCAGGTCCGCGCGGACGCCGGCCGGCTGGCCGACTTCCAGCGCCGGCTGATGGGTGACGGAGTCGCCATCCAGTGGCCGGCGCCGATGGCGGTGGCGCGGTGAATCACGCCATCTTTTTCAGATACGCCGCCGAGTCCGCCAGCACCTCGGGTGCCATCTCGACATAGACGTTTTTGAGTCCGCCCACTTTTGCGGCCTCGAAGAAATCCTTCCAGTCGACCATCCCGGATCCGATCGCGACCTGCGACTCCTTCGCCGGCGACCAGTCCGACAGGTGCGCCGAGACAAAGCGGCCCGGATGCTTCCGGAAATAGTCGGCCGCCTTGTACCCGATGTTGACGACGGCCACCTGGAACTGGAGCTTGACGAGGTCGGGGTCGAGGCGTTCGAGCAGCACATCGTAGATCAGCGTGCCGTCGATCTTCTCGAACTCGCCGTGGTGGTTGTGGAAGCCGAGCTGCAGGCCGGCCTGCTTCGTCTTCTCGCCGATCAGGTTCATGGTGTCGGCTGCCTTCTTCCAGTCGTCCATCGTTGCTTCTTTCGGCAGACCGAAGCTGGAGACGACCATCTGCGTGTAGCCCATGTCTTTCGCGAACGCGATCCGTTCCGGCAGGCTGTCGCGGAGCTCACGGAAGTTGTAGTGGCTGCTCTCGCAGTGGAACCCCTCCCCTTCCAGTATCGCTCGCAGCTCTTTTCCCGAGTATTTCAGCAGCGCGCCAAAGCCGGCCTTGTCATAACTCGGCGGCGAGCACAGCTCCAGCCCGTTATACCCCTGGGCCGCCATGGATTTCAGCATCCCCATGAAGTTGCTGCCGATCTGGTCGCGCACGACCCAGGTCTGAAAGGCAATCCGACCTCCGGGGATGGCCGAAGCGATCTGGGCGCGGAGCAGCTGGGGCGTAAAAAGTGAGGCGGCGGCGAGGCCGGCGGTGTGCTGAAGGAAGCGGCGTCGGGTAGTACGCATGATCGGGCCTGCGGTATGGGGTTGCGGTGGGTGGGCCCAAAAATATCACCAGAAAAGCGCTTACTAGCAAGGGGTAGGCGCACAACGCCCCAACATCTTTGCCCGAAGCGCGTACCAGCGGCACATCAACCAGCCAGCGATACGACTATGGATATCACCCAGGACCAGCGCGACGCCATCGCCACCGCCTGCCTCATGGCCGCTTTCGCCGACGGGCAGCAACACGACGCCGAGCGGACTCGAATCAAGGAGATCTTCGATAGCCTCGGCGCCGGCTTCTCGCCGTCCCTCTACACCCGCGTCGTCCTCGGCCAGGTGGATCTCGACGCGGCGGCCGCGACGCTCGACACGCCGGCGCTGCGAACCCTCGCCTACGAGATGGCCGTCGGCGTCTGTGACGCGGACGGCGCCACCACCGCCGGCGAAAAAGCCTTCCTCGAACGCCTCCGCGCGGCCCTGGGGCTCGACACCGCGTCCTCGCGCGCTATCCTCGCGCAGGGCGACGCCCTCGCGACCCTCCCGCTCGACGGCCCCGACCCGATCCCCGAATCGCCGGGTACCGAGGCGGCCGGCGCGCTCCAGGAGGACCCGATCCTCGATCCGCTCATCCTCAAATACGCCGTCATCAACGGGGGCCTCGAACTGCTCCCCCAGTCCCTCGCCTCCATGGCCATCATCCCGCTGCAGATGAAGCTCGTGTACAGCATCGGGCAGCACTACGGCTATACGCTCGACCAGGGACACATCCGCGAGCTGCTGGCGACGGTTGGGGTTGGCATGACGTCGCAGGTCGTCGAGAACTTCGCGCGGAAGATCGTGGGCGGCGTCCTGAAAGGCACGCTGGGGAAGATGGCGGGCCGCGTGGGCAGCGCGGCGACCGGCGCGGCAGTGACGTTTGCCTCGACCTATGCGGTGGGGCAGGCGGCCAAGTCCTACTACGCCGCCGGCCGCAAGCTGGAGCCGGAGACGCTGAAACGCCTCTTTGCCGAGCATGTCGAGCGCGGCAAGGCGCTGTTTGCGGCCAACCAGCCGGCGGTCGAAGCCAGCGCCCGCACGACGGACGTCGGGGCGCTGCTGGCCATGGTGCGAGGTTAGCCGATAAATTCGCCGGCATGCGCGTCTGCGACGAATTCAGGCCATAGACCGTCTCCCGCCGGCCGCGCCGGCATGTCGCTCACGACACAGACCCATGGGACTTCGCGCGCGCATCCTGCTCCCCAGACCGCTCACTGAAAAACATATCGAAATCCTCGAGCAGGGGCTCCGTAAAATTAGCACGGACTTCGAGCCCGGCCTGTTCGACGAAGAGGGATGGGACTTCTCCCTCGCCAACGGGTACCCGATCCGCATCCGGTACCGCGGACCGGCACGCCGGCTCTACATGAGCTTCTACACCAACGAAACGCTCATCGACGACCACGAGGCGGAGGTGATCGGGGCCTGCTTCGGCTGGAAGCCAACCTACGCCTTCACTGTCGGCAGCTATGAAACCGAGGCGAGCGACCACCACCTCATCGGCGGACTCACGCTCATCCTCGCCGAAAAACTGCGCGGCCTGGTCGATTACTGCGGCTTCCTGACGCCCGGCCGCCTGACGGAGTCCCAGCGCGAAAAGATCCAGAACCTGCAGCGCATGCGCGGCCGGCTCTGCACCGTCAACGGCTACTTCCAGTACCACGTCTCCGATCCCCTCTTCCTCCGATCCTGGCTCCAGCACCCTGGATTTATGATGATTTAACCTCCATCAATCATCCACCGCCTGCCCGACCAGGAGCTGAAACTTCCAGCCGGTTTCGTCGGTCGTCGGGCCCTGGGTCTGTTTCATCAGGATGCCGACGAGTTCCTCTTGCGGGTCGGCGAAATACTGGGTGTTGAAATACCCGCCCCAGGTAAACGTGCCGGCGCTCCCCTGCCCGCCCCGCGCTTCGCCGTGCTCGTCGACGACGCCGAACGCCAGGCCGTAGTAGTTGCGCGTACTGGTCCCGTAGAGGTCGCCCGTCTGGTTGCTCATCATGGTCTCGATGGTCGTTCGGCTCAGGATGCGCGTTCCGTTCAGCTCGCCGCCGTTGAGGTACATCTGCAGGAAGGTCGCGTAGTCTTTCGCCGTGCTCGACAGGCCGGCGCCGCCGGAGAAGAATCGCCGGGCGCCTTTCCGGGGATAATCCGGGTCGTAGAACGTGACGGGATACCGTTCCCAGTCGCCTTCGCTCGATTTCCGCTGTACGGCGACCAGCCGATCGCCCTTGTTTTCGGGCAGGTAGAACCAGGTGTCGTTCATCCCGAGGGGATCGAACAGCCGCTCGCGCAGAAACACGTCGAACGGCTTGCCGGAGACGACCTCGATGAAATACCCGAGCACGTCGAGGCCTTCGCTGTAGGTGAACTTCTCCCCGGGATTGTGGTGCAGCGGGAGCGTGGCCAGTTTCTTGACGCTTTCCTCGATGGAGATATTTTCGGTGGTGAACAGGTCGGTGACGCCGGCCTTCTCATACATCATCTGGAACCGCTCGTCGCCGTCGATCACGCCGTAGCCGAGGCCGGAGGTGTGGGTGAGGAGATCGCGGATGCGGATCTCGCGGCTGGCCGGCACCGTGGTGTAGGTGGTGTCGCGGTACTGGAAGCTCTGCAGCACCTGCGGGTTTTTGAACGCCGGGATGTACTTCGAAATCGGGTCGTCCAGCTGAAACCGGCCTTCCTCCCATAGCATCATGACGGCCGTGGACGTGATCGCCTTGCTCTGCGAGGCGATGCGGAAGATATCGTCCCGCTTGAGCGCGCGGCCGGCCTGGTTGTCGGCCGAGCCGTAGGCCTTCCAGAACACGATCTTGCCATGCCGGGCAACGAGCGCGACGACACCCGGGACGTCGCCGTCGGCCACCGCCTCCCGGCACATCGCATCGATCCGCGCCAGCCGCTCGGCGGACATGCCGACGGACTCCGGACTCGCTTCGGCGAGGGGCGGAGATTTCTGTTGCGACTTCGTCTGCGCCGAAGCCGTGAGGCCGAAGGCGAGCGAAAGAACGAGGACGTAGAGGGAAAAACGGGGGCGGAGCGAAGAGGCCATGGGTACAGCGTTTCAGTGGGAGGTTCGTCCTGCAAGATAGCGCTTCCGGCGAACATCAAGCATCCCGACGGGAAAATGCCCGAGGCGGACAGCCGGTTGTATAGTTGCAGCCTGACCGTTAGTACGGTTGCAGGTTGGTGCCGCACACTCGAACTTGCAACCTGCCGTAGATCCTTCAGGCCTGCGGCCCTCAGGACAAGCCTGCCAACCCGCAACCCGCCAACTTTCTACCTGCCCCTATGCGCATGACCTTCCGCTGGTACGGCCCCGACGACCGGGTGACGCTGGACTCTATCCGGCAGATTCCCGGGATGGTCGGGATCGTCAGCGCGCTGTACGATATCCCGCCCGGCGAAGTATGGCCGCTCGAACAAATCCAGGAGCTTAAGGCCGCCATCGAGGCCGCCGGCCTCGCGTTCGACGTCATCGAGAGCATCCCCGTCCACGAGGACATCAAGCTCGGAAAGCCTTCGCGCGACGCGCTGATCGAGAACTACTGCCGCAGCGTCGAGCACGCCGGCGCCACCGGCATCCCCGTGCTGTGCTACAACTTCATGACGGTGTTCGACTGGACGCGCACCGACCTCGCGATGCCGATGCCCGACGGCTCGACGGCCCTCAGCTACGACCACGAGGCGCTCGGGCGGATCGACCTGTCGCAGGGCACGGGCTCGCTCCCCGGATGGGCCACCGCCTACGACGCCCGGCAGCTCAACGCCCTCTTCGACTCCTACAAGACGATGGACGAGGAGCAGCTCTGGGATCACCTCGGTTATTTCCTGGAGCGCGTCATCCCGGTCGCCGAGTCCGCCGGCGTGCGGATGGCGATCCACCCCGACGACCCGCCCTGGTCGACGCTTGGCCTGCCCCGCATCATCGGGTCGCAGGCGGCGCTCCGCCGTTTCATCCGGCTGGTCGACAGCCCCGCCAACGGCGTCACGCTATGCACCGGATCGCTGGGCGCCAACCCGGCGAACGACCTGCCCGCCACGATCCGCGAGATCGGCGGCGCCGGCCGGATCCACTTCGCCCACTCCCGCAACGTCCGGGTCACCGGCGAGAAACAGTTCCACGAAAGCGAGCACCCCTCGCGTTTCGGCAGCGTCCCGATGCGGGAGGTCATGAAAGCCTACCGCGACATCGGCTTCAGCGGCCCGATGCGTCCGGACCACGGCCGGATGATCTGGGGCGAGACCGGCCGCGCCGGCTACGGCCTCTACGACCGCGCCCTCGGCGCCATGTATTTGCAGGGGCTCTGGGAGGGATTGGGAAGCGGAGGATAATGCAAAATGTATGGTGCACATCGCAAAACCGTAGGTCGGGTTGGGCCGGCCGCCACGTTCCCAAACGCCCTCAAGGCCCATCCGGCCGTAACCCGACAACCCGATGCCGTGACATCCGCGTGCATCGCCAGGCCGTAACCCGACGATTCGATGCAAAAAACATCCGTCACCAGCATCGCCAGACCGTTAACCGACCGTCATCAACACGAACCGATGCGATACGATTGTGTACAGATGTCGGGTTACGCTACGCTAACCCGACCTACGGCCTCGGCGCCATGTATTTGCAGGGGCTCTGGGAGGGATTGGGAAGCGGGGGATAATGCAACGTGTAGGGTGCACATCGCAAAACCGTAGGTCGGGTTTGGCCGGCCGCTACGTTCCCAAACGCCCTCCGGGCCCATCCGGCCGTAACCCGACGATTCGATGCAACCGACATCCGTCACCAGCAAAACCGTAGGTCGGGTTGGGCCGGCCGGCACGGTCCCATACGCCCTCAAGGCCCATCCGGCCGTAACCCGACGATTCGATGCAAAAAACATCCGTCACCAACATCGCCAGACCGTTAACCGACCATCATCAACACGAACCGATGCGATACGTTTATTTACAGATGTCGGGTTACGCTGCGCTAACCCGACCTACGGCCATGGTGCTCCTTCTCGCCCTCCTCGCCGGCTGCGGCGCGCCGCCGGACGCCCTCCGCATCGACGTCGTCTCCGGGCCGGCGGAGTGGGTCAGCGGCGGCATGGCGCGCCTGCAGATCGCCGGCAGCGCGGCGACCGAAGCGGTCCTCACGCTGAACGGCGAGCCGGTGGAAGGGTTTGCTCCGAACGGGGACGGCGTGCTGGAAGGCGTCCTCACGGCACTGCGGGACGGGGCGAATACCGTCGAGGCCAGGGCCGGCTCGGCGAAGGCGTCGATCACCCTCACCAACTATCCCATAGAGGGCCCCATGTTCTCGGGGCCGGCCCAGACGCCCTTCGTGTGCGCCTCCGAAGAGCACCGCGCCCGCGCCCGACTCGGCGCGCCGGTCGACGCCGACTGCACCATCCCTACGGCCGTCGACTTTGTCTACCGCTCCACCCTCGACGACGACTGGAAACCGTACGACCCCGCCGGCCCGCGGCCGGCCGACCTCGCGCAAACCACCACGCTCGACGGTGAGACGGTCGACTTCATCGTTCGCTGGGAACGCGGCACCATCAACCGGTTCATCTATAGCATCGCGATGCTGTCGCCGGCGAGCCAGGAGGCCGGCGCGCCCGACCTCAGCGCCTGGAATCGCCGCGTCATCTACGCCTTCCAGGGCGGGGTGGGCATCGGACACTACCAGGGCAATCCGAGCCCGGGCGACATGCTCTATCCCTACGGGCTCGAAACGGGCTACGCGATCCTCTACTCCACCGGCACCCGCACCTCGACTCATTACGACCTTCAGGTGGGCGGCGAAACCGCGCTCATGGTCAAGAACCGGTTCGTCGCGGCATACGGCACGCCACTCTACACCGTCGGCGTCGGCGGGTCGGGCGGCGGCATCCAGCAATACGTCTACGGGCAAAATCATCCCGGGCTCATCGACGCCGGCGTGCCGCAGTACGCGTATCCCGATATGATTACGCAGACGATCCACGTCGGCGACTGCGAACTGCTCGAACGCTACATGGACGCGGAGGTCGCGAAGGATCCGGCATCCAAGTGGGCAACCTGGTCGAACCGCCCCTGGTTGGAAGGCATGAACGCGTCCGACCTCCTACCCAACCGCTACAACGGCGACCGCCCCGGCCTTACCGAATGCATTCGTGGATGGCGCGGGCTCACGCCGCTGACCTTCAACCCGCATTACGGCACCGCGCCCGGCATCTCCGCCGAGGACCAGGCATCCACCGAGTGGACGCACTTCGGCGACCTCGTGCAGATCTACGGCACCAACGCCGACGGCTACGCGCGGCGGACGTGGGACAATGTCGGCGTCCAGTACGGTCTCCAGGCCCTGCTCGACGGCCATATTTCGCCGGATGAATTCATCGACCTGAACGCGCGCATAGGAGGATGGAAGCCGGCGAAGGAATCGGTGCAGGAAGGCCAGCCTTATTTGCCCGAAGGCGGCCTCGACATCCACAGCGCCCGCAACATGACGCTCAGCCCGAACGACGCCGGCGACCCGCCGGCGCCGCGCACCACGGCCGATGCCGGCGCCATCGAGGCGGCCTATACCAGCGGGATGGTCTTTACCGGCCAGATCGACATCCCCCTGATCGACTGGCGTCATTACCTGGAAGAGGTGCTCGACATGCACAACAGCCACCAGTCCTTCGCCATCCGCCAGCGCATGCTGAACCACGACGGCGACGCCGCGAATCAGGTCGTCTGGTTCACGGACACGGGGACGGACCGCGAGCGCTACGACCAGACGCCGCTCGCCTTCCAGGTCATCGACGAATGGATGGCGAACCTGCGCGACCACCCGGAACGCGGCGTCGCCGGCAACAAGCCGGATCGCGCCGTCGACAGCTGCTACGACGTGGACGGCTCCCTGATCTACAGCGGCCCCGACGCCTGGAACGGCATCCTGGACGACCGGCCGAAGGGCCCCTGCGCCGAGCGGTTTCCGGTGTACCGCACCTCGCGCATCGTGGCCGGCGGCCCGATCACCGGGGATGTGTTCAAGTGCCAGCTCCAGCCCATCGACGACGCCGTGCGGCAAGGTCTGTATGGCGCATGGGAGATGTCCCCACAGCAACGCACCCGCATGGAGGCGATATTCCCGGAAGGCGTTTGTGATTACACCCGCCCCGACGCCCGACGCCCCCCATTGCCGTAGGGCCATGAAACTTCGTGGCCGCGCCATCGCCAAACCTGCAGAACATGATGCATCGGATCGCCCTCTTCCTTGTCGCGCTGGCTGGAACCACCGGCCTCCCCGCGGTCGCCCAGACCCCCACGCGCAGCGACATCCTCGTCACGCGTCTCGGCACCGTCTTCCCCGACGCCGTGCAGCTCGAACGCTCACTCCGCTCGGAAGAGCTCTACTACATGCGGGTCAACGGCAACATCTACCGGCTGATCGAAAACGAGCAAGGATGGGAATCGGACCTGCTCTACACTACCGACTCGCATGGACTGAACGCCCCGCAGGGCATGGCCATCGGGCCGGACGACACGATCTACCTCGTCGGCAACGAAGCCGACGACCTCGTCACCACCGCTTGGATCAAACGCGGCGTCCGTGTGGATCCCTCGAATCCACAGAATCATGCGCGCACGTGGAGCACCCTCGCGCGAACCGAGCCCTATCCGCTCACCGGCGACGGATTTAACCATCTGTTCAACGGCGTCGTGGTGAGCCCGGACGGCGCGTATGTATTTGTGAACAGCGGCGCGCGGTCGGACCACGGCGAAGTGCACGAAAACGCCGGCAACTTCCCCGGCCTCCGCGATATCCCCCTGACCACCGTCATCTTCCGCCTGCCGGCCGACAGCACCGACCTGCTGCTGCCCAACGACAGCACGGCGCTCGCACCCTACGTCTTTGCGCGGGGGATCCGAAACACGTTTTCGATGGCGTTCGGGCCGACCGGCGATCTGTTCGGGACGGAGAACTCGGGCGACCGCAACGACCCCGAAGAACTCAACTGGATCCGGGAAGGCCATCACTATGGATTCCCGTGGCGGATGGGCGACAACGAGACGCCGCAGCAATTCCCCGGCTTCGACCCCGATCAGGATCCGCTGATCAACCCGACCTCCACCGCGTATCTCCGCGGCTTCTTCTACGACGATCCGTCCTTCCCCACCCCGCCAGCCGGCGTCACCTTCACCGACCCCATCCCCAACAGGGGCCCCGACGCCGACCGGTACATGGATCCCCTGAACGGCGAAATCATCGACGCCAGCGAGGCCGGCGAGTCCATCCACTCGTTCACCGCGCACCGTTCGCCGTTGGGACTGGTCTTCAACCGGTCCGACCGCATCATCGTGGATGCTGGCCAGGTCATCGCCGAGGAGTTCAGAGAAGACGCCTTCGTATTGAGCTGGAACGATCCGACCACCAACCTCCTCGCGCCGATGGAAGACGATGGCGAGGACCTCCTGCACATCGACCTGGAGAAGATCGGCGACGCCTACGTCATGCACGCGACCCAGCTGGTGACGGGCTTCGACCACCCGATCGACGCGGTATTCGACCCGCTGGAAACAACGCTCTATGTCATCGAGAACGGCGCCTCGCGGGGGCTGTGGGAAGTCCAGCTCCCGGTGATGTCCGTGGATATCGAACCGGAAGTCCCTCAGCCGGACTATGCGCTGAGCGTCTACCCATCGCCGGCCTCCGGCTCCAGCACGATCGCCTACACCCTGCCCGCCGACGGCGCGGTCCGCATCGCCCTGTTCGACCTGCTGGGCCGCCGGCTCGATGTCCTCGTCGACGCGCGCCAGGCCGCTGGGCCGCACGAGGTCCGGATGGATTGGTCCGACCGGCCGGCCGGCCTCTACTTCGTACGCATGGAAACCGCCGGCCGCGCCGTGATCCAGGCGGTGGCGCATCGATAATGTGCCGGGATGAAACGTAACGTCGTCGATGCCATACAAGGCGGAAGCGGTTACAGAAGATGCCCACCGATCTGTGCCGGTTTGTCCATGGATCCTTGCCCCGCCGGCGTCGCCACGCGGCATGCAGGGCACGCCTGTCACCTGATTGTCTACCCATGCATTTTGAATTCGGCTCCGTCGCTGCCCTCCTGGGCCACATCCAGGAATACGGAAACCTCGAGGCCGTCGTCTGCCAGGGCCTGGACCTGCAGGACCAGTCGGAGGTCCTCCTCGGCGTTTCGGCGGCCGGCGCGGCGTTTCTTGGATGCCAGTTCGAGGACCGCGTCCTGAGCCACATCGTCGGCAGCGGCGGGCTCATCTTTCCCCGCCTCCCCGGCCTGCCCTATCGCCCCTACCGCTCGACGCTCTACACCATCGACGAGCTGATGCAGGGATACCGGCGCGGCGACCCCGGCAGCTTCCAGCGCGATGCGCTGGACATGACCATCTATCAGCACTTTACGCGCTACCGCCTCAGCGACAGTCCGCCGCCGATCCTCGAAGCGCTCGCCCAGCGCCTGCACGACCACGCCATCGACGACGCGCTGGAAGAACTCCTCGATGCGCATCCCCAGATCGTAGCCATCATGGGCGGCCACCGCATGAAGCGCGGCGAGCCGGCCTATCGCGATGTCGCCCGCATGGCGTACAGCCTCACCGGCCGGGGGTATTTCATCGCGACGGGCGGGGGCCCCGGCGCCATGGAAGCCGGCAACCTGGGCGCCTACATGGCCCGCTATCAGCCGGGCGACCTCGATGAAGCCATCGACATGCTGGCCGGCGAGCCGTCGTACCATGAGGACGCCTACCTCGATCTCGGCTTCGCCGTGCGGGACCTCTATGCCGACGGCGGAGAGAGCCTCGCGATACCGACCTGGTTCTACGGCCATGAACCCACCAACCAGTTCGCTTCGCATATCGCCAAATATTTTGCGAACAGCATCCGCGAAGACGTGCTGCTCGCCATCGCCACATCCGGGGTCATCTATGCCCCCGGCAGCGCCGGCACCATCCAGGAGGTCTTCATGGACGCTGCCCAGAACCACTACGGCAGCTGGAAGGTGGTCAGCCCCATGGTGTTCTACGATACGGCGTTCTGGACCCAGACCAGCCCCGTCTATCCCCTCCTCCAGCACCTCGCGGCGACGAAACAGTACCGGGAGTTGCTTTCCATCCACGACGACCCCGAAGCGATCGTGCAGTTCATCGAATCGCATCGTCCCATCCCCTACGACCCGTCATTCGGGGCCGCGGGAGCGTGATTTTAGCGATTTTCGCTTTCGGCCGATCCTATAGTCAGGCGCAGGCCTCGCGCGGTCGCCCTGTGCGCGGTGGACAAGGTCCCGGCCTAACACCCTGACCCCGCTTGCGGGATCGCCCCCTGCCGAGGCCCGCTTTCATCGATGCCAGGGAAGGCAATTAGCGGCCGCGATGGAACACAGTCGCCGGATCGGGCGTGGCATTAACGCCTTTTCAAGCACCTGTGCCTTTCAGCAACCAGCCTCGCCGGCCTCTTGCCTTCTGTTCAACCGGCCGGCTTTTCACCATACCGGAGCGTCGTCATGCCTATCGAATGGGTGGGCGAAAGCCTGCCGACGACCTACAAGCCGGAAGAAACCCGGCCGGTAACGCCATCCGATCGGGGTAAATCTGATCGAGAGCAAAATGCCGCGTGGACCAATCGGCGCGGCGCCCGTGGCGCGAATCCCTATAACCAGGCCCTGACACGCCAGAATCAGCGGCTCGAACAGGCGGTGTTTGCCAAGGAAGTGATGCAGACGCGAATGCAGACCGTCGAGCCGGAGCAGCCGCTCCACGTCGCGGTAAAACTGTTCGCCGACCACCACATCGACCATCTTCCCGTCAAGAACCGCTCGGGCAAACTCGTAGGCATCCTCTCCCAGCACGACGTGATGCGCACCCTCGCCGGCGGCCGGCGGCCGGAAGACGTCCTCATCGCGGAAGTCATGACCGGCCACGTGCTCACCGCCACCGGCAACACGACCCTGCGCGAAATCTCCCGCGTCATGGTCATGGAAGACATCCACTGCATCCCGATCGTCGATTCCGGCCAGAAAATGATCGGCCTCCTCACCGCCGCCGACATGCTGCAGTGCATGGTCAACCATCACAAGCTGAATGTGTGGATCTGAAGAGTTTCAAGCAGGCAGGTTCAACGTTTAAGGCGTCCAGAAACGAGCATCATGGAACGTTGAACGTCGAACCTCGAACCCTTACAAAAACGCACTCGCCACCAGCACCACGACCAGTCCCACCAGGCCGACGATGCTCGAAACCACCGTCCATGACTGGATGGTCTGTTTTTCGGTCATCCCCATGTAGCGGCTGACGAGCCAGAAGCCGGAGTCGTTGACGTGCGATACCATCGTGGCGCCGGCGGCGATGGCGATGGTGATGCAGCCAACGAGCGGCGCGGAGAAGGACCCGGTTTCGATCACCGGTGCGATGAGGCCGGCCGCCGTCACCATCGACACCGTCGCGGAACCCTGGGACAGCCGGACGACGAGTGCGATCACGAACGCCAGCAACACCATCGGGAGGCCGGATGCCGCCATCATATCCGCCAGTGCGGTCCCGACACCCGTGGCGATCAGGACCTTGCCGAACACGCCGCCGGCTCCCGTGACGAGGATGATGAGCCCCACCGGCTCCATCGACCGCGTCGCAATCCGCTGGATGTCGTCGCGCGAATACCCCCGGAGGGTGCCGAGCGTGTAGAACGCCAGCAACGCCGCCAGGATGAGGGCGATGAAGGGGTGACCGATGAATCCAACCCACTGCGCCACCAGGCTGTCCTTCGGCAACATGACCCCCGTCACGGTATTGGCCAGGATGAGCACGATCGGGAGCCCGATGATCGTCATCACCGTCGCGAACGAGGGCAACTCCTTCGATTCGATATCGCCCGATGGCATGTCGCGGGCCATGTATTCGGGGATCGCGATGTCCATCCGGGCCGAGATGAACTTGCCGTACAGGATCCCGCCGACCGCCGTGGCCGGCACGCCGGCGATCAAACCGAACAGAATCACCCAACCCAGATCGGCGTTCAGCAGCGCCGCGACGGCCACCGGCCCCGGCGTGGGCGGGATGAAGGCGTGCGCGACGCCCATGCCGGCGATGAGCGGCACCCCGTAATACAGCAGCGACGTCTTCGCCCGCCGCGCGAGGCTGTACACGAGTGGGATAAACAGGATGAGCGCCACGTCGAAAAACACCGGCGTCGATACGATGAGCCCGGTCAGCGCGAGCGCCCACTGCGACTTCTTCTCACCGAACCGGTCCAGCAACGTCCGCGCGATGCGCTCGGCGCCCCCCGACACCTGGAGCAACTCCCCGAACATCGCCCCGACACCCACCACCACGGCGATGTACCCGAGCGTGCTGCCCATGCCGTCCTGGATCGTTCGCGCGATCTCGCTGATCGGGATGCCGCCCACGATCGCCACGAACAGACTTGCCAGCAGCAGCGCGATAAACGCCTGCAGGCGGACGACGATCACGAGAAACAGCAACAAGCCGATCCCGACTACCGCCAGCGAAATCAAAAAAGCCGTCGACATAAGCTCAACCTCGATCATGATGGTGAAGGCGCAAGGTGGTGCGCCCGGGCTCAGCGCCCACTCCTACTCCACCCGCGGCCAGAATAACGCCTCTCGCAACGGGGATCAAGCTATTCGAAACGCAGCGCGTACAGATCGGCATCCTGCATCACGAACCGAAGGCGAACCGGCCGGCCGGCGAGCGCGCTCACGTCGCTTCGCCCTCCCCAGGCGACGTCCTGCGCGATCGCGTCGCCCACGAACGGGTCGCTTTCCGCCAGGCTGTATCCCGGCAGGGGCCGGCCCGCCTCATCCTGGATCTCCACCCGCAGCGACCCGCTGGCGCTGGTGGCCGCGTTCAGCACCAGCCGCCCGCCCGAGAACGTGAGGGGCCGGGTCACCATCTCGCCCCCCTCGAACCCGGCGTGCACCGACGCGAACCCGTCCGTCCGCAGCACGTAGCGCCGGCCGCGAACATAGATCGACATCTCCGCCTCGCCGGTCGGGACCACATTCAACGCCGCATAATTGGCGCGATTCTGCCAGTATTCCGGCTGGAGGCCGGGGCGAATGAAGGCTTCGAGGAACGTCCGGTCGAACGCGGCGCCGCCGCGCGAGGTCATGAATACGATGTCCGTGGCGTTGCCCCGATCGGGCATGAATCGCGTCGGCAGCGCGATATAGAGATGCGGCGCTCTGAAATACGGATGCGTTCCGCTCGTATAGAGATGCTCGTTTTCGGCATTCGGCCGCAGCGCGACCGGCGCCGACCAGTGCACGAAATCGGTCGACGTGGTCCGGCTGATCGTGCGCAGGCCGCTGTAGCCCTCGCCGGTCCAGCTCCGGAAATAGCAGACGTACCGCTGTTCGACGTCCGACCAGAACGACACGTTCTGCGAATCAAATATCCCGTCCGTAAACACGGGGCTGTCTCCCTGGCGCACCCAGTGGACGCCGTCCGCCGAATAAAACGCGTGGAGGCCGGATTCGCGCGTGCCGGCCAGCGCCTTGTAGCGTTCAGCCGGCGGCACGCCCGGCCGGGTATCCAGGAACGGCGAGAAATTATGGCTGAACGGCGGGGCGTTGGCCAGGATCGCGTTGTTATCCCGCGAGCCGTTCAGCTCGAACAGACCGAGGCGCGGCGCCACCCAGTCGATGCCGTTCGTGCTGACGAAATACGCGGTATACTCGCGCTCGTCGCCATCGAAATCCGAGATGCCGCCCCGGTTGTAGAGCCGGTAGATATCGCCATCCTTGATGACCGTCGCATAGTGCCCGTTCGACAGCGGCGCGCGCGAAGGGGGCGCTGGCGTCGGGGGATGCAGCATGAGCGACGCGCCGTCGAGCGTGTCGATCAGATAGCGGTCGACGAACAGTTCGAGACGACGGCCGATATCGACCGGATCGGGGCGGGACGGAAACGCGGCCGGCGTCGCCGCGACGAGCAGCGCAAGCAGGAGCGGGCGGATCAGGGTGATGCGCATGGATCGGTTGGCTAAAACGTTCGCGCCAACCTACGACCCCGGCGTCATATCCTCAACCGCTCCGGTTCCGTCCACCGGCCGGCGCGGGACGAGTTTTCGCCACACGAGGTAGTGTCATACCAGAACCTCGCCTGTCCCAGGTCCAGCAACAAGCCCCCGATCTCCCGTGTCCGAGCCCGTCATCCCGACCGATCTTCCTCCCGTCGCCGCGCGTTTCCTGCGCTATGTCCAGATCGACACCCAGTCCGATCCGGCGTCGACCACGATCCCGTCCACCGAAAAACAAAAAGACCTGAGCCGTCTCCTGGCCGACGAACTGCGCGCCCTCGGCGTACGGGATGTCGAGATGGACGCATACGGCTATGTGTACGCCACCCTGCCGGCCGTCGACGCCCCCGAGGCGCCGGTGCTCGGCCTCCTCGCCCATGTCGACACGTCGCCCGATGCCTCGGGCGCCGGCGTCAAGCCGATCATCCACCGGAACTACGACGGCCGCGTGCTGACGCTGCCCGGCAATCCCGCCGTCACGCTCGACCCATCCCGCCAGCCGGCGCTGCTCAACCACCTCGGGCACGACCTCATTACGAGCGACGGCACCACGCTGCTCGGCAGCGACGACAAGGCCGGCGTGGCTATCCTGATGCAACTCGCGGAAGACCTCGTGGCCGACACTGCCACGCCGCGCCCGGAAGTCCGCCTCTGTTTTACCATCGACGAGGAAATCGGCCGGGGCGTCGACAAGCTTGACCTCGATCGTTTCGGCGCCGCCGTGGCCTATACCATCGACGGGAGCGACATGCATACCGTGTTCGCCGAGACCTTCAACGCCGCGGAAGCCACCATCCGGGTAACCGGCAGAGGGGTGCACCCGGGCTACGCCAAAGATATCATGGTCAACGCCGCCCGCATCCTGTGCGAGATGGTCGCCACGCTGCCCCAGGCGGAAACCCCGGAGCATACCGCGGAGCGCGAGGGCTATATCCACCTGCACGGACTCCACGCCGGCGACGTCGAATCCGCCTCGGCGCACCTGATCCTGCGGGATTTTTCGGACGAGGGGATGGCGCGACGCCTGCAGCTGCTCGAACGGCTCGTCGAGCGGTATCGCATCCAGTATCCAACGGCGACGATCGCGCTCGAAACGCGAGAACAGTACAAAAACATGCGCGCCTATATCGACGCGAGCGACCCGCGCGTCGTGAGCCTCGCGTTCGACGCCGCGGAGCGGGCCGGCATCACCCTCCGCGAGGAAGTCGTGCGCGGCGGCACCGACGGCGCGCGGCTCTCGGAACTGGGCATTCCGACGCCCAACCTGTTTAACGGCGGACACGATTATCACAGTTGCTTCGAATGGAATACCGTCCAGAACCTGGTGGAGTCGCTGCGCTACCTGCGCGTCCTGCTCGGAGTCTGGGCCGAGGCGCCGGCGCGATGAAGCGTTCGCCGTCGTTTTTCTGCCAGCCTACAGGACGTAAGGATTGTAGAATGCAACGCGTGAGGCAACTCTTTAAGGTAACATGCCGTTATAGCCCCCGATTGCAATGATTGCCGACATGACGCGGTCGATGAATCCGGTTACGGCCCGGCGCATGCAAGGATATGAATGCGTGTTTGGTCTCGATCTGTCGGATTCCATTGAGTGTCTATTTTTTCTTCTCCCACTCAAACCCGTACGCGTGGTGCGTCGCCATGCACTTCTATAATTTTTCCAGGGATAATCGCCGGGGGCGCATGGGGACGGTAGTCCGCAACGCCCTGTTTGTGCTTGCCATTTTGTTTTATCTCGGCGCGCTCTTTCTGGTGATCCGGTACTTCAGTTAAACGCGCCGGCGAGCCCCGCAAAACCTGGGCGACCATCGCGCGTTTGCATTTCATTGTGCACGAGAATACCTTCGTGCTCCTGTACGGTCAAACGTAGCGATCCCCCATGCTCATCTACGGATACCCGACTGGCAGCCAGGGCCGCAAACGCCAGCGTCAACGCCGGCGCCGGCGGCGGATGCGCGAATTCCGCACGCTGTTTGCCGCCCTGGGGTTATTCCTCACGACCGCGCTGATGTATCTCGGTGCGCTGGCGCTGCTCTTTCTGCTGGCCAGGTGGTAAGCATCGCCCCAACGCCGTCTCCAGATATCGCATAACGCCATGGCTCTCGCAGATCGCCCTTCCAACCGTGGATTTTCTCCGCTCTCGCGCAAATCCACGCGGCTCTTCCTGGCATCTTTCTTCGCCATCACCATCGTACTGGCCTATTTCGCGGCGAAAGCCATCCTGCATGACGCCGAGAATCCCGAATTGCAGCAACGCGTCGAGGCGTTTCGCGAACGCAAGACACGCAACTCGCTTTTTGCGCCTGCCGATTCGACCAGCGCCCCTGTCCAGGCCGGCGCCGACACGACGGATACCCCCTGAGGGGCTCCAGACGTAGTCAACCATGCGCGCCGCACTCCTTATTTGCTCAATCGGCCTCGTCATCCTGCTCGTACGTTCAGGCCCCTGGCTATCGGACAAGCTCGCCGTATACGAAGACCGCACCGCGCTCGAGGATAGCCTGGATGCGTTCATTCGGCGGGAGCTGGCCGACAAAGACCTGCCCGGCCTCTCCGTCAGCCTCGTGCACCACCAGCGCGCCGTGTTCGAGCGCGGCTACGGCATGGCCAACCCGGCCACCGCCACGCCGGCCACCGCCTATACCGTCTATCGCGTCGGCGCCCTCTCGCAGGCCTTCACGACCGTCGCCATCCTCGAACGGGCCGAACGCGGCATCCTCAAGCTCGACGCCCCCATCGAAACGTATCTGCCCGCGTTCCGGCCGCTGAACCCCTATGGACATCCGATCACGCTGCGCCAGATCCTCGCGCATCAGTCCGGTCTGCCGCGCGAGTCGCATGTCGGGCACTATTTCGATGCCTCCGGGCCCACGCTCGCCGCGACAGTTGCCGGCCTGAATGAAACGGTGGTCGTCTATCCACCCGAAACGTTCACCAAATACAGCAACGGCGCGTTCGCGGCCGCCGGCTACGTGCTCGAGAAGGTCCAGGAAAAACCCTTCGAGCAGCATCTGCGCGCCGTGCTGGACCGCATGGATCTGAAACGGACCAGCTTTGCGCCCCGGTTCGATCTGCGGAGCAAACTGGCCCAGGGGTTTCAATGGACCTACGACGGGCGCGCCGTCCCGGCTCCGCTGTTCGAACCCGGCGCGTCGCCGGCGCTCGGCCTCTACACGACCGTCAACGACCTCGGACGTTTTCTGAATGTCCTGTTCGCGGAAGGTGAGAGTCCGAACGGTGGGATCATCTCGCCGGCGGCCATCGAGGAGATGTGGACGCTGCAACCCGCCACTGCGCGGCAGGAAACGCCGTACGGGCTCGGCTTCGTCGTGTCGTCCTACCGACGCGAACGCCGCATGCGCATCGACGACAGCTTCCACGGCTACACCGCCCGCCTGGACGCGTTGCCGGACAGCAAGATGGGCATCGCCATCGTAACCAACATGGCGAACGCAAACGCCGTCCTCGAGCGCATCGCCACGTATGCCTTCGATCTCCTGCACGCGGATGAAGCCGGCCTCCCGCTGCCGGCGCCGCCTGCCACGCACCCTATTCCCACCGCGCTGCGCAACCGCATGATGGGCCGCTACGAGGGACCCGCCGGCGAATTGACGCTGTCCGTCCTCGATGGCGATCTCTACCTCTGCCAGGATATTCGGCGAACGCGGCTCCGTATGCTCAACAACAGCGACACCCTCGTCACCGACGACCGCCATAGCGCCGGCGCCTGGATCGTCCAGCAGGCCAACGGCTCGATCCACTTCGGTCCGGACGTCTACGCGCGCCGCGATGCGACGCCCCCCCTCCTCCAGAACGCCGACCTGCTCCCCTTTGTCGGGGTCTATCAAAACGACACCCATGCCCTGTTCGTACTCGAACGGGATGGCATGCTGCATACGCTGCTCGACTGGATCCGCTTCTTCCCGCTCGCCTACGAGGAAGGCAACACCTTCACGTTCCCGGCAGAAGGCATGTTTGGCGGCGAGCGCGCCCGGTTCGAGCAGGATGATACGGGGCGCATCGCACGGGTTACGATGGCGAACATGACGTTTGAACGGGCCGCGGATCCCCCCTACCCGATCGCGATGCGTCCGCTGCCCGGCGCCGATGCCTTCAACCGGATCCTGCAGGAACTCCCGGCCGCCCCGGTGCCTGTCGCGGCCGGCGCCAGCCGGCCTTCGGAGTTGGTCGACGTGGCCCTCGTCGATCCCCTGCTGAACCTCGACATCCGGTACGCGACCAGCCTGAACGTCGTGCAGCGGCCTATTTACGAAGAACCCCGCGCATTCCTCCAAAAACCGGTATCGGATGCCCTGTTCAGGGTCCAGGAGACGGTTCGACGCAAGGGTTTCGGCCTCATCATTTACGATGCCTACCAGCCCTGGCAACTGACCCGCGCGCTGCGGGCGACGGCGCCCGATTCCTTGAAGTACTTCTTCCCCCACCCGGCGGTGGGCGGCGCGCAAAACCGGGCGTGCGCGATTGCGCTCAACCTGTACGACCTGAACACCGGCGAACCGCTCGCGATGCCCACCGAGGTCGACGCCCTGGTCCCCGAAGCCTCGGCCGGCTACCCGATCACCGACAACCAGCTGCGCTGGAATCGGGACAACCTGCGTCAGCTGATGGAGGCAGAGGGGTTTGCGGTGGATCCCAACAAATGGTGGCTCTTCGCCCACACATCCTGCGAGGACTACCCTATCCTGAACGATACGTTTTCGGCCTTGAGCCAGACGCTGTTCGATGCGCAACCGCCCAAGGCCCCGCTCCCTGCGGAGCAGTGAGCGGCATGGGCTGCGGGACAGATACAAAAAGGCCCCGGACGCGCTGAGCATCCGGGGCCTTTTTTACATGTTGCACGTCACGCGGGGAATCAGCCTTCCTCCGTCTCCACCGATTCCCCGTCGCCGCCGGCCGGCGCACTCGTGGCCGTAACCGACGTCGCGGCGCGGGCCGCGGCGCTGCTGCTGCCGATGGCAGCCTGCAGTTCGGCGAGCTCTTTCCGGGAGCCGACCACGATATCGCGGAAGCGGCGCTGGCCGGAGCCGGCCGGAATGAGGTGACCGACGATGACGTTCTCCTTCAGACCGTACAGCGGGTCCACCTGCGCGTTGATCGCCGCGTCGGTGAGCACCTTCGTGGTCTCCTGGAACGACGCCGCCGAGATGAACGAATCCGTCGAAAGCGACGCCTGCGTGATGCCGAGCAGGATAGGCTCGGCAACGGCCGGCTGCGATTCGCGAACCATGATCTGCTTCAGGTCGCGACGCTTGAGGTCGGAGTTCATTTCGCGCAGACGCCGGCGGCTGATCAGCTCGCCCACCTTGTGCGAGTTCGCACCACCCGGATCCACGATCACGAAGCGGTCGTACAGGTCGTCGTTCAGCTCTTCGAGCACGAAACGGTCGACGGTATCCTGTTCGAGCAGGTTCGTGTCGCCCGGATCCGTGATGCGCACTTTCTGCATCATCTGGCGAACGATCACTTCAATGTGCTTGTCGTTGATCGTCACACCCTGGAGGCGGTACACTTCCTGCACTTCGTTCACCAGGTATTCCTGCACGGCTTTCGGGCCGAGAATGCTCAGGATGTCCTGCGGCGATACCTGCCCGTCGGAGAGCGGGTCGCCGGCGCGAACGAAGTCGTCTTCGTGCACGATGAGGTATTTCGAGAGCGACACCAGATACGTCTTCGCGATGTCGCCGTCGCGGCTCGTCACGATGACTTCCTGGGCGCCACGCTTACGACCGCCGAACGACACGACGCCGTCGATCTCGCTGACCACCGCCGGATCGGTCGGGACACGCGCCTCGAACAGCTCGGTAACACGCGGCAGACCGCCCGTGATGTCGCGCGTTTTCGCGGACTGGCGGGGAATCTTCGCGAGCACCTGGCCGGCCTGAACCACATCCCCCAGGTCGATCTGCAAACGGGCGCGGATCGGCAGCGGATACTCGCGCACATCGCCTTTCGCCGTGGTCACCAGGATGGCCGGCGTCATGTTGCGCTCGCGGCTTTCCGTGATGACCTTCTCCTTGTACCCGGTCTGCTCGTCGGACTCTTCGCGGTACGTCGTGCCGTCGATGATATCCTGGAACGAAACCTTACCCGACACCTCGGAGAGGCGCACGCTGTTGTACGGGTCCCAGCTGGCAAGCACCTGTCCCTTCTCGACGGTGTCGCCATCCGAAACGAGCACTTCCGCGCCGTACGGGATGATGTAGGAGATCAGCTGCCGGCCTTCTTCGTTCGGATCCGTGATCCGGATTTCACCCTGACGGGCCAGCACCACTTCCTTGGGCTCCTCGCCCGTGTCGTAGGTCACCGTACGGAGGTTTTCATACACCACCTTACCGGCGAACTTCGTCTGGATCGTGCTTTCGGCCGCGATACGCGACGCCGCGCCACCGATGTGGAACGTACGGAGCGTAAGCTGCGTGCCCGGTTCACCGATCGACTGCGCCGCGACGACGCCGACGGCCTCGCCGGGCTCGACGATGCGGCCCGTGCCGAGGTTACGGCCGTAGCACAGCGCACAGGCGCCGCGACGGGCTTCGCAGGTCAGCACCGAACGGATTTCGACTTCCTCGATCGACGTCTCCGAGATCCGGCGGGCCTTGGCCTCGTCGATCATCTCGTTGGCGCCGACGATCATCTCGCCGGTCAGCGGGTCGTCCACGTCGTGGACCGACACACGGCCGAGGATGCGGTCGGCCAGCGGCTCGACGATGTCCTCGTTGTCCTTCAGCGCCGAGATCCGGATGCCGCGGAGCGTGCCGCAGTCGTTCTGGGTGATCGTGACGTCCTGCGCCACGTCGACCAGACGACGCGTCAGGTAGCCGGCGTCCGCCGTCTTGAGGGCCGTGTCGGCCAGACCCTTACGCGCGCCGTGCGTCGAGATAAAGTACTCGAGCACCGACAGCCCTTCCTTGAAGTTCGAGATGATCGGGTTTTCGATGATTTCGCCGGCGGAGCCCGTGAGGCTCTTCTGCGGCTTGGCCATCAGACCGCGCATCCCGCCGAGCTGACGAATCTGCTCCTTGGAACCACGAGCACCGGAGTCGGCCATCATGTAGATGGCGTTGAACCCTTCCTCGTCGGCCTTCAGCGCGTCGAACAGTACCTCGGAAACGAGGCTGTTCGTGCGCGTCCAGATGTCGATTACCTTGTTGTAGCGCTCGTTCTCCGTGATGTGACCCATCTCGTAGAAGTTGCGCGCCTGCTCGACCTCGGTCTGCGCCTCGGAGATGAGCTTCTCCTTCGCGTCGGGCACGACGATGTTCGCCAGCGAGAACGTGAGGCCGGCGGTCGTCGCGCGCTCGAACCCGAGGTTCTTGATGTCGTCCAGGAAGCGGGCCGAACGGGCAAAACCCGTCGCCGAAAGCACGCGCGAGATGATGTTGCGCAGGCTCTTTTTGGTCAGGACCTCGTTGATGTAGCCGACTTCGATCGGCACCACTTCGTTGAAGATCACGCGACCGACCGTCGTCTCGATCGCCTGGCCGTCCGGCGTGCGCACGCTGATCTTGGCGTGCTGCGCGACGACGCCCTGGTCGAATGCCTGGCGCACTTCCTCCATCGTGCTGAACCGCATGCCTTCGCCCTTCTGACCGCTCTTGCCTTTGGTCAGATAATACAGCCCGAGCACCATGTCCTGCGTCGGTACCGTCACCGGACCGCCGTGGGCAGGGCTGAGGATGTTGTGGCTCGCCAGCATCAGAATCATGGCCTCGAGGCACGAATCGTAGCTGAGGGGCAGGTGGACCGCCATCTGGTCGCCGTCGAAGTCGGCGTTAAACGCCGTACAGACGAGCGGATGCAGGCGGATCGCCTTGCCTTCGATCAGCACGGGCTGGAAGGCCTGGATGCCGAGACGGTGCAGCGTCGGAGCGCGGTTGAGGAGCACCGGCCGGCCGTCGATGACCTTTTCCAGGATGTCCCACACGTCCGCCGTGCGGCGATCGACGACCTTCTTGGCGCTCTTCACCGTCTTCACGATGCCGCGCTCGATGAGCTTGCGGATGATGAACGGCTTGAACAGCTCGACCGCCATCTCCTTGGGCAGACCGCACTGGTGCAGTTCGAGCTCCGGACCGACGACGATGACCGAACGACCCGAGTAGTCGACGCGCTTGCCGAGCAGGTTCTGACGGAAGCGGCCCTGCTTGCCCTTGAGCATGTCGGAAAGCGACTTCAGGGCGCGGTTGGAATCCGAACGGACGGCGTTGGCCTTGCGGCTGTTGTCGAACAGCGAGTCCACCGCTTCCTGCAACATGCGCTTTTCGTTGCGCAGGATCACCTCGGGCGCCTTGATGTCGATCAGGCGCTTGAGGCGGTTGTTGCGGATGATGACGCGGCGGTAGAGGTCGTTCAGGTCGCTCGTGGCGAACCGGCCGCCTTCGAGCGGCACCAGCGGACGCAGTTCCGGCGGGATGACCGGAATCACGCGCATGACCATCCATTCCGGACGGTTTTCCATGCGGCGATTGGCCTCGCGGAACGACTCGACCACCGCCAGGCGCTTGAGGGCTTCCGCCTTGCGCTGCTGGCTGGTTTCGGTCTTCACCTGAAAGCGGAGTTCCTGGGCGAGCGGCTCCATGTCGAGCCGGCTCAGCATCAGTTCCACCGCCTCGCCGCCGATCTTGGCGATGAACTTCTCGGGGTCCTCGTCGTCGAGCCGGTTATTGTCCTCGCGAATCTGGTACAGCACGTTGAAGTACTCGTCCTCGCTGAGAAGCTGGTCCCGCTCGATGCCCAGCTTCTCGGCAGCGCCGGGCTGGATGACGATGTAGTTTTCGTAATAGATGACCCGCTCGAGATCCTTGGACTTCAGACCCAGCAGGTGGCCGATCTTGTTCGGCAGCGTCTTGAAATACCAGATATGGACCACCGGCACGCTCAGCGTGATGTGGCCCATGCGCTCGCGGCGAACGGCCTTCTGGGTCACTTCCACGCCGCATCGGTCGCAGATGATGCCCTTGTAGCGAATCCGCTTATACTTGCCGCAATGGCACTCCCAGTCCTTCACGGGGCCGAAGATCTTCTCGCAGAAAAGACCGTCTTTTTCGGGCTTGAACGAGCGATAGTTGATCGTTTCGGGTTTCAGGACCTCACCGTAGGACCGTTCCAGGATCGCCTCGGGCGACGCCAGACTGATCGTAATCTGGTTGAAGTTCTTCTTGATCTTCTGCGTTTTTCCGTACGGCATATCGAATTCCGAATATCAATGTCGAGTGACGAAGACCAGCGGCCTCGACCGCATCGGTCGGGGCGCGTTCATCTAATCTGTCAATCCAGCTTCACTTCCAACCCGAGACCCTGGAGTTCTCGGACGAGGACGTTGAAGCTTTCCGGAGTGCCGGCTTCGGGCATGTTCTCGCCCTTGACGATGGACTCGTACGCCTTCGAACGGCCCTGCACGTCGTCGGACTTGTAGGTGAGCATCTCCTGGAGCGTGCTGGCCGCGCCGTACGCATACAGCGCCCAGACTTCCATCTCCCCGAGCCGCTGACCACCGAACTGCGCCTTGCCACCCAGCGGCTGCTGGGTGATGAGGCTGTATGGCCCGATGCTTCGGGCGTGGATCTTGTCGTCCACAAGGTGGCTCAGCTTGAGCATGTAAATGACGCCGACCGTCGTCTTCTGGTCGAACGGTTCACCCGAGCGGCCGTCGTAGAGCTGGGCGCGGCCGTCGGCCGGAAGGCCCGCCGCCGCCAGTTCGGTCGACACGTCGTCCATCTTCGCGCCGTCGAAAATCGGCGTCGCGTATTTCTTGCCAAGCTTCAGGCCGGCCCATGCCAGCAGCGTCTCGAAGATCTGCCCGAGGTTCATTCGGGAAGGCACGCCGAGCGGGTTGAGCACGATATCGACCGGCGTCCCGTCCTCGAGGAACGGCATGTCTTCGTGCGGCACGATGCGGGCGATGACGCCCTTGTTGCCGTGCCGACCGGCCATCTTGTCACCCACCTGAATCTTGCGCTTCTTCGCCACATACACCTTCGCCAGCTGGACGATGCCCGGCGGCAACTCGTCGCCCATCTGCACCTGGTGACGACGACGCTTCGCGTCGCTCTGGATGCGGTTGTAGATCGTGTGGTAGTTGCGGAGCAGCTTCCGGATCTTGCGGTTCACGCGATCGTCCGGCGTAAAGCCCTTGCGGACACCCAGCTGGATCGGCTGGATCTCGGCGAACGCTTCCTTCGTGAACTTGGCGCCATCCGGCACGACAACGCGGCCCTCGCGGTCTTCCACGCCGGCGCTCTTCTGGCCGTCGACCAGCTGGAAGAACTTGTCGTAGAAACGGCGATTGATGTGGCCGATCTCGTGCTCGAGGTCGCCCTCGATCTCGGCGATGCGCTGCTGCTCGATCTTCTTCGAGGCGGGATCGAGCTTGCGCCGGCTGAACAGCTTCGTGTCGATCACGACGCCCTTCATGCCGGGAGGCGCCTTCAGCGAGGCATCCTTCACGTCGCCGGCCTTGTCGCCGAAGATGGCGCGCAGGAGCTTCTCTTCCGGCGTCGGATCCGTCTCCCCCTTCGGGGTGATCTTGCCCACGATGATGTCGCCGGCCTTCACTTCGGCGCCGATCCGGATGATGCCGCGCTCGTCGAGGTCCTTCGTCGCCTCTTCCGAGACGTTGGGAATCTCGCGCGTCAGCTCTTCCTCACCGCGCTTCGTGTCGCGCACCTGGAGTTCGAACTCCTCGATATGCACCGAGGTGTAGACGTCTTCCGCAACGAGCTTCTCCGAGATCACGATGGCGTCCTCGAAGTTGTACCCGCGCCACGGCATGAACGCGACCAGCACGTTCTTGCCCAGCGCCAGCTCGCCCTTCTCGGTCGCGAAGCCTTCGGTCAGCGGCGTGTTTTTCACGACCCGCTGGCCCGTCTTCACGATCGGCGTCTGGTTGATGCACGTGTCCTGGTTCGTGCGGCGGAACTTGGTCAGGTAGTAGGTCTTGATCGTATCCTCGAACGCCACATCGGCGTCGTCGACATCCGTATCGTAGCGGATGACGATGCGCGTCGCGTCGGCGAACTCGATGACGCCCGGGCCTTCCGCGACCAGCACCGCGCGCGAGTCGCGAGCGATGCGGCCTTCGAGACCGGTGCCCACGATCGGCGCCTGGGGCCGGAGCAGCGGCACCGCCTGGCGCTGCATGTTCGATCCCATGAGCGCGCGGTTGGCGTCGTCGTGCTCGAGGAACGGAATCAGGCTGGCCGCCGGCGAAACGATCTGGTTCGGCGCGATGTCCATGTATTCGACCTTCTCGGGCGCTACGATGGGGAAGTCGCTGCCGAAACGGCACTTCACATATTTGTTGATGAACTCGCCCTGCTCGGTGATCGGCGCATTCGCCTGCGCGATGATGGCGTTGTCCTCTTCTTCCGCCGTCAGATACCGCAGTTCATCCGTCACCACGCTGTCCTTCACCACCCGGTACGGCGTTTCGATGAAGCCGAACTGGTTGACGAACGCGTGCACGCACAGCGACGAGATCAGACCGATGTTCGGGCCTTCCGGCGTTTCGATCGGGCAGAGCCGGCCGTAGTGGGTGTAATGCACGTCGCGGACTTCGAAGCCGGCGCGCTCGCGGGTCAGACCGCCCGGTCCGAGCGCCGACATACGCCGCTTGTGCGTCAGTTCGGCCAGCGGATTCGTCTGATCCATGAACTGGCTGAGCTGGTTCGTGCCGAAGAAGCTGTTGATCACGCTCGACACGGTGCGGGCGTTGACCAGATCCTGGGGCGTGAAGCTCTCCGCGTCGCGGAGGTTCATGCGCTCCTTGATCGTGCGGGCCATACGCGCCAGACCCAGCGAGAACTGGGCGGCGAGCTGCTCGCCCACCGTACGGACACGGCGATTGCTCAGGTGGTCGATATCGTCCACCGAGCTCTTGCCGTTCTGCAGGTTGACCAGCTCGCGGATGATCGCGAGGATGTCTTCCCGGGTGAGCGTGAGCGTCTTGTTGTCGTCGCCCAGGCGCAAGCGCCGGTTAATACGGTACCGGCCGACGTCGCCGAGGTCGTACCGCTTCTCGCTGAAGAACAAACGCTCCAAGACACTGCGCGCCGTCTCGAGATCCGGCGCCTCCGTCCCGCGCAGCTGGAGGTAGAGGTACTCCAGCGCCTCCTCCTCGGTGTGCGTGGCGTCCTTCTTGATCGTGTTCAGCAGCGCGCTCTTGTCGACGCTGTCGTCGCCGATGTCGTCGTGCAGCAGATAGAGCCGGGTGATGCCGGCTTCCTTCAGCACGTTGTAGTCGTCTTCCGCGACGGCGTGTTCGGCCGGGAACAGCACCTTGCGCTCTTCCTTCGTCTCGATCACCTCGCCGGTGTCCTCATCGACCACTTCCTTGGTCTCCATCACGAAGACCGAAGCCGCCAGCTTGCGGTTCTCGAACTTCTTGAAGTTCTTCTTCGTGTCGACCGGATGCTCTTCCGCGAGGTCGAAGATGCGCACCAGCTCTTCGTCCGTCGAGTAACCGAGGGCGCGCAACAGGGACGTGACCGGAAGTTTTTTCTTCCGGTCGATGTACGCCCACATCACATTGTTCACGTCCGTCGAAAACTCGATCCACGACCCACGGAACGGGATGACGCGCGCCGAGAACAGCTCCGTGCCGTTCGGGTGCATGCTCTGCCCGAAAAACACGCCCGGACTGCGGTGCAGCTGCGATACCACGACGCGCTCTGCCCCGTTGATGACGAACGTGCCCCGCTCGGTCATCGCCGGCAAATTGCCCAGGTACACTTCTTGCTCAATCGCTTCCTCGGCTTCGTCCTCGTCCTCGTCTTCCTTGCTCGAGAGACGCAACTTGGCCTTGAGCGGCACCGAGAACGTCAGCCCCTGCGCAATGCATTCGGCAACGGAGTGCTTCGGCGCGTCTAGCGAATAATGGATAAACTCCAGCGTGTACCGTTCGCGGCTATCCTGGATGGGGAAATGCTCCTTGAATACGGCCTGCAGGCCGACATCAGCGCGTTCCTCCGGCGGGACCTCCTCTTGCACGAACTCGTCGTACGATTGAAGCTGTACGTCCAGGAAGTCCGGATAGTCCTTGACGGCGCGCGTACGGGCAAACGTAACCCGTTCCACGACGCCTCCAGGCTCGGTAATGGTGTTGGGCATAGACTGATCGGTTAGCGAGGTTGGTGACGCGTAGTGAGGGTACTGGTCATGTCTCTCGGGCGTCTACACGTTTATGCGCGACAGAAGTGCATCAAACGCTCAACGCAGCCCCTTTGCTATTGTTTCAAAACCTTACGGAACGACGGGAACCTCGGGTTCCCACGCTCCTATGCAGAAGCATCGAAAGCCGACCCTTCGAGAGGGTCGGCTTTCGCAGATTCCTGCGGTATGATGCTACGCCTTCTGCATGGAATGCGGACTGCCGTACCCGAAGGGTTACTTCAGTTCGACAACGGCGCCGGCTTCTTCCAACTGGGCTTTCAGCTTGTTGGCTTCGTCCTTGTTGACGGCTTCCTTCACCGTGCTCGGAGCGCCTTCGACCAGGTCCTTGGCTTCTTTCAGGCCCAGGCCCGTGATCGCGCGGACTTCCTTGATGACGCCGATCTTCTTGGCGCCGGCATCCTTCAGGATGACGTCGAATTCGGTCTTCTCTTCTTCGGCGGCGGCAGCGGCGCCACCACCGGCGGCCGGACCCGCAACGGCGACAGCCGCAGCAGCCGGCTTAATGCCGTATTCGTCTTCGAGAACCTTCGCGAGTTCGCTCGCCTCTTTGATGGTGAGGCCTACCAGCTGTTCAGCAAGTGCTTTGATATCTGCCATGATCGCTCTAATGCTCCTGCAGCGGTCTGCGCTTACGGCGCGTAGCCCTGGCTGCGCTGCATATTAAGGGTTTGAGGGTGTATACGTAGTAGGAATGAACCGGCGCGGGGGCATCAGCCTTCGCGCTCGGAAATCGTTTTGATCGCTCCGACGAGGTTGCCGCCCTGCGCCTGCAGCGCGCCGACCACGTTGGTCATCGGCGAGAGCAACAGCCCGATGACGTCGCCGATGATCTCGTTCTTGGACTTCAGCGCGACCAGGAGGTCGAGGGCGCTGCCGTCGTAGACCGCGCCGTCGACAAACGCGGATTTCAACTGCGGCAGCCCGTTGCCGGGGCCCGAGCTGAATTCTTTGATCACGCGAGCCGGCGCCGCCGGCTCGTTGCTGAAGGCCACCGCCGTAGGCCCTTCGAGGGTGCCGTACAGATCCTGGTAACCGCCAACGCGATCCATCGCCAGGCGAAGGAGGGTGTTCTTGACGACCCGGTAGCCAATGTTCGCATCGCGAAACTTGTTGCGGAGGGCGTTCACCGACTCCACCGAGAGGCCCGAGCAGTTCGTCAGATAAACGGTCGAGGCATTCTCCAACTGCTTGGTGACCTCTTCCAGAATGACCGATTTTTCTTCTTTGGTAAGTGCCATTGCTGCATCTGCGCCGCTTGACGCGTCTACATTCAGTTAGAGAAAGTCTTAGCGGATCGCGTTGACCACTTCGTTGCGATCGAGCGCAATGCCCGGGCCCATCGTCGTCGACAGCGTGATCGACTTGACGTAGGTGCCTTTCGCCGAAGCGGGGCGCAGACGCATCACTTCCTTCAGGAAGGCTTCCGCGTTGTCGCGAATCTGGTCCGAGGAGAACGAGGCCTTTCCGATGGCGGAATGCAGGATGCCCGTCTTGTCCACCCGGAAGTCGATCTTACCCGCCTTCACGTCCCGAACCGCGTCGCCCACGTCCATCGTCACGGTGCCGCTCTTCGGGTTCGGCATGAGGCCGCGGGGGCCGAGGACGCGACCGAGGCGACCGACTTTACCCATGACGTCCGGCGTGGCGATGAGCACGTCGAAGTCAAACCAGTTTTCATTCTGGATCTTGTCGATGAGATCGTCCAGACCCACATGGTTGGCGCCGGCGTCGCGCGCTTCGGCCTGCTTGCCGTCGCTGGCGAGCACGAGCACGCGCACGTTTTTGCCGGTGCCGTGCGGCAGCGCAACGGTGCCGCGCACCATTTGATCGGCGTGTCGGGGGTCGACCCCGAGACGTACATCGATATCGATCGACTCGTCAAACTTGGCGCTCGCCGTGTCCTTGAGCAATTTCGCAGCCGTGTCCAGCGTCATCGCCGTGCCGGCTTCCGCTATCAGCTTCTGCAGCCGTGTATAGCGCTTTCCTCGCTTTGCCATATTCGCGGTTGATAGTGCGGTTCGTGCGCCTGCGCTCGGTTCGCGTCAGGCTCCCGCTGATGAAACAGGGCATACGGCGCTGCAAGGCAGTGCCGCTGCCAGACCTCAACTTACGCGCCTGCCGGAGCGCCCGTGACCTTGATGCCCATCGAACGCGCCGTACCGGCAACCATCGAGGCCGCCTTTTCCGCGTCGTACGCATTCAGATCGCCCATCTTCACTTTGGCGATTTCCAGGCACTGATCCCACGTCACCGTACCCACCTTCTGACGAAGCGGATCGGCCGCGCCGCTTTCGATGCTGGCCGCCTTCTTGAGCAGCACAGCCGCGGGCGGGCTCTTGATGATGAAGGTGAAGGACTTGTCCGCAAACACCGTAATCACGACCGGGAGGATGAGCCCCATGCGGTCCTGGGTTGCGGCGTTGAACTGCTTGCAGAACTCCATGATGTTGACGCCCTTCTGGCCCAGAGCGGGACCAATCGGAGGCGCTGGATTGGCCTGGCCGGCCTTGACCTGCAGCTTGATGTAGCCGTCGATTTTTTTAGCCATAACAGCAATGCGGTGCAAACGCCCGATCCGAGCTCCCGCGTATAGTGTCGTTGAGACAATCGTTTGGTGTGGCCGCGTGGAATGCGCGCGTCAGGCCGCTTGTTCCACCTGACGCCGGCTCACACGGAGGTTCACAGTAAATTCCCCTACTCCTCGTGCTCGACCTGGAGGTAGTCGAGTTCGAGCGGCGTCTTGCGGCCGAAAATCGATACCATCACCTTCACCTTCATCTTGTCGGGATACACTTCCTCGACAAACCCGGTAAAGTTGTTGAACGGGCCGTCGACCACCTTGACGGCATCGCCGATCTTGAACGGGATCTCGGGCTGCTCGCCCATCTCCCGCGCCTCGTCCACCTTGCCGAGAATCCGGTTCATCTCGTCCGGCCGAAGCGGCGTCGGCTGGTCGCCGGTGGTGAGGAATCCGACGACCGAGGGCACGTTGGCGATGACGTGCTGGAGCTCCTTGTCGAGCACCGCATGAATGAGCAGATAACCCGGGAAAAAGGTCTTCTCGCGCGTGCGCTTCTTGCCCTGGCGCATCTCGAACACCGTCTCGGTGGGAATCATGATGTCGGTCAGCCTATCGGTGAGACCGGTCAATTCGAGCTCTTTCTCCAGATAGGACTTGACCTTCTTCTCATGTCCGGAGAAGGTGCGGAGCACATACCACTTGGGTACGCTGTCTTTTTTCAGAGTGGCCATAGGTCGTGCAGCGCGAGGCTGAACTAAGGGCATTCGCCGGCGAACGCAGGCGGGCGAATGATTCGGATTGCAAGAGGCTGATCGCACCACGCCCGGGACCGGACGTTACGCGGCCCTGAGACGTGGAACTACCACGCCGCGAGGCTCGGCTCAGCCGGCAAGAAGGTAGATGTTCTCGAGCACCAGGCCGATCAACCGGTCCGCCCCGAAAAAGAGCATCGAGATGATGGCCGTGGCGACCAGGGTGATGGCGGTGTTGCTGACGAGCTCCTGTTGCTTCGGCCAGCTCACCTTCTGCATCTCCTTGACCACCTCTTCGATGTACGCCTTGATCTTGTTCATGCTTGATTCAGTCGTCCTCGGCAGACGACGTGTATGGATAATCGGGGGAGGCGTGTTGCACGGGCGGCAGGACTCGAACCTGCAGCCTGCGGTTTTGGAGACCGCTGCTCTGCCAATTGAGCTACGCCCGTAAAACGGTCATCGGCCAAGGGTCATCTGTGCATCGCGCGACACACACTGACCGTTGACCGATGACCCTATACTCAGTCGAGGATCTTCGTCACAACGCCGGCGCCGACCGTACGGCCGCCTTCGCGGATGGCGAAGCGCAACCCTTCCTCCATCGCGATCGGCTGGATCAGCTGCACCGTGAACTGGGTGTTGTCGCCCGGCATCACCATCTCGACGCCCGCCGGCAACTCGATGTCGCCCGTCACGTCCGTCGTACGGAAGTAGAACTGCGGGCGGTACCCCTTGAAGAACGGCGTGTGACGACCGCCCTCTTCCTTCGAAAGCACGTACACCTCGCTCTCGAACGACTTGTGCGGCTTCACGCTGCCCGGCTTACACACCACCATGCCGCGCTCCACGTCGTCCTTGCCCGTACCACGAAGCAGAAGACCCACGTTGTCACCCGCCTCACCGCTGTCCAGCAGCTTGCGGAACATCTCAACGCCCGTCACCGTCGTCGTGATCTTCTCCTCGCGGATGCCGATGATCTCCACCGTCTCACCCACCTTGATCACGCCGCGCTCGATACGACCCGTCACCACCGTGCCGCGGCCCGTGATCGAAAACACGTCTTCGATCGGCATCAGGAACGGCTTGTCCTTGTCGCGCTCCGGCGTCGGAATGTACTCGTCGACCGCCGTCATCAGCTCGATGATCTTCTCTTCCCACTGCTTCTCCCCGTTCAGCGCGCCCAGCGCGCTGCCGCGGATCACCGGCACGTCGTCGCCCGGAAACTCGTACTGGCTCAGCAGCTCACGAACTTCCATCTCCACCAGCTCCAGAAGCTCCTCGTCGTCCACCAGGTCGACCTTGTTCATGAACACCACCAGGTACGGAACACCCACCTGACGAGCCAGCAGGATGTGCTCACGCGTCTGAGGCATCGGGCCGTCCGTCGCCGCTACCACCAGCACCGCACCGTCCATCTGGGCCGCTCCCGTCACCATGTTCTTCACATAGTCCGCGTGGCCCGGGCAGTCCACGTGCGCGTAGTGACGATTGTCCGTCTCATACTCCACGTGCGCCGTCGCAATCGTGATACCGCGCTCGCGCTCTTCCGGCGCGTTGTCGATCGAATCAAACGAACGCACTTCGCCCGATCCCATCCGCTCCGCGAGAACCTTCGTGATCGCCGCCGTCAGCGTCGTCTTACCATGATCCACGTGACCAATCGTCCCTACGTTCACGTGGGGCTTGTTCCGTTGAAACGTCTCTTTCGCCATGGCTCTACTTTTTTATTTCCTATCGTTCTATGTGTAGACAGAGAAAGCGCCGACGCCCGTCTTGCCCATCCGGGAGACGAGGCCGGTCCGCACTCACGCCTCGGCGCGAGATTCTCGTGAGCCAGCTATGGGATTTGAACCCATGACCCCTTCCTTACCATGGAAGTGCTCTACCACTGAGCTAAGCCGGCCAGTAAAACAGCCCGTTCAAAACCGCTTTCGAACCCGAACCAGGCTCGCAGGACGGTTCCGCGACCTGAAACGCTGCTGTAGTGAGCGGGAGACGGGATTCGAACCCGCGACCCTCAGCTTGGAAGGCTGATGCTCTACCAACTGAGCTACTCCCGCCAGGAGGGTTTCAGCGTCGAAAACAAGAAACAGATTTCACGTCACTTCAACCTGAAATCTGCGACCTGAAACCGGTAATGTTGGAGTGGGCAGGGAAGGATTCGAACCTCCGTACTCGTACGAGAACAGATTTACAGTCTGTCGCCTTTAACCACTCGGCCACCTGCCCGTTCGTAAAGTGCCTGTTTATATCCCGTCCACGGTCATCGGGTGCCCCGACATGAACGAATTTAAGGTGAAGAGCTGGCGGAGGGACTCGAACCCCCGACCTGCTCATTACAAGTGAGCTGCTCTACCAGCTGAGCTACGCCAGCACCTTTTTTAAACAGAAGGGCGAATATACACGCCACGAGTCCTGCTGTCAACGGGCTCGCACGTCGCGTGTTTCATTCACGACTTTTCCTTCTGGATCGATACCACACGTACGCTACCGCCACCACCGTGAGCGCGAGGATGAACCATCCGTAGCCTTTCAGATAGACCGAAACGACTTCCCAGTTCTCGCCGACCAGATAGCCGGCCCAGATGATCACCCCCGTCCACACGAAGGCGCTGATGGTGGCGTAGGTCAGCGTCCGCATCCGGTGCATGTGCGCCATGCCGGCCGACAGGGAGATCACGGAGCGCGCCCCGCTCAAAAACCGGTTCGCCAGCACGACTTGGTACCCCCAGCGGTGGAGCCAGAGCCGCACCTTCCCCAGATACGTCTTCGGCAGCCAGCGCAGGCGATCCGGGTCGTACACGGCATCGCCGACCCAGAAGCCGACCGCGTACATCGTCATGAAGCCGAGCGCGCCCCCGAGGGTGGACAACGCCCAGACGCTGTACACGTTGAGATGCCCGATGCCGGCCAGATACCCCCCGAACACCACCACCATGTCGCCGGGAATCGGCGGCACCACGTTCTCTCCGTAGGCGATGGCCAGTATGACCAGATAGGCCCAGACCGGGGACAGCGCCTCGATCCAGGCGAAGACGTTCGAAAAAAGATCGGCCATACGTAGCGATGACTCAAAAAGCAGGGGCGAAGACAACAAACGGCGACAACCCTATCGCGCGAGAAGCAAACAGACGGCATACGCCGCCGCGCCGGCTTCGGAGCCGACAAATCCCAGTCGCTCCGTCGTCGTCGCCTTTACGGAGACGGCCTGTACCGGGATGCGCAGCAGGTCGCCGACGCAGGCGCGCATCGCATCGATGTGCGGCCGCAGCTTGGGGCGCTGCAACGCGACCGTCGCGTCCACGTTTCCGACCACATACCCGGCTTCCTCGACCAGACGAACCGTCTCGCGGAGCAAGTCGCGGCTGTCCGCCCCTTTCCAGCGCATATCCGTATCCGGAAAGTGCATGCCGATATCCCCGAGCGCCGCCGCGCCGAGCAAGGCATCCGTGATGGCATGCAACAGCACGTCGGCATCTGAATGGCCGTCCAGACCCGTTTCGTGGGGGATGGTCACCCCGCCAAGGATGAGCGGCCGGCCCTCCACCAGGCGATGCACGTCGTATCCAAAACCAATCCGCATGGGCGATCCCCTCAGGTTTCCATCGATGTCCAGAACGGCCAGAGGGCGACGGCAAGCTCCCAGTCTGCCGGCGTCGTGACCTTCATATTCAGCGGCCCGCCGGCGACGATCGCCACCGGGTACCCCAGACGCTGCACCAGCGCGACATCGTCCGTCGCATCGACGCCATCCCGCTCGGCCGCCGCGTGGGCCTCCTCGTACCACGCCCGCCGCGCTCCCTGCGGCGTTTGCATCCGGTAGAGGCCGTCACGAGGGATCGTCTCCCCAAAACGGGCACGATCGCCGCGACGCAAGGTATCCGTCAGTTCCACCGCCAGTGCGGCCGCCCCGGTCGTTCGCACGCCCTCGATCACGCGACTGATTTGCTCGGCGCGGATGAACGGACGCACGGCATCGTGCACCAGGACCATGTCCACGTCAGGAGGAAGCCGGCGCAGGGCGGAGCGAACCGAGGCCTGGCGCGTGGCGCCGCCCGGGGCGAGCAGCACCGGGACGTCGAGCGCGGCGGCCTCCAGCAGCGCGGCGATTTCGGCGTGGTCGGCTTCCGGAAGGGTCAGGACCAGGAGATCGATCTGCGGATGCGCCGCAAAGACGCGCGCCGTCCGTAGCAACAACGGCTCATCGCCGAGCAACCGGAACTGCTTGCGCTCGCCGCCGAGGCGCGCCCCCGAACCGGCGGCCGGCATGATGGCGGCAATTCGCTCCCCGGCCATGGCTTCGCCCGGCCTCAGAGGATCATCATCGCGTCGCCGAAGGAAAACAGGCGATACTCCTTCTCGATCGCTTCGCGATAGGCTTCCATCAGGAACTCGTGCCCCGCAAAGGCCGCCACAAGCATGACGAGCGTGCTGCGCGGCATGTGGAAGTTCGTGATCAGCCGCTCCACGATCCGGAACTCGTGCGGCGGGTAGATAAATTTATCCGTCCAGCCGCTGTCCGACTTCAGGGTGTAGGACGCCGAAAGGCTCGACTCCAGCGCACGCACGACGGTCGTGCCGACCGCGGTGACCTTGTTATGCTGGGATGTAAGCGCTTTGTTCACCGTCTCGGCCGACTCGGGCGAGATGATGTAGTGCTCCGAGTCCATCCGGTGTTTGGTGAGGTCTTCCACCTCCACCGGCCGAAACGTGCCCAGCCCCACATGCAGGGTCAGCGGAGCGACCTTGACCCCCTTACCCTGCAGCGTGTCGATGATGCCCGGCGTGAAGTGCAGGCCGGCCGTGGGCGCGGCGACGGCGCCGCGCTGTTCCGCGAACATCGTCTGGTACCGCTCGCGGTCCTCCTTCTCCACTTTCCGCTTGATGTACGGCGGGATCGGCGTCTGGCCGATCTCGTCGATCTTCCGGTACAACTCCTCGTTGTCGCCCTCGAAAACAAACCGAATCGTGCGCCCCCGCGATGTCGTGTTATCGATCACCTCGGCGATGAGCCCGTTCTCGAAATACAGCTTGTTGCCGATGCGAATCTTCCGGGCGGGGTCGACGATGACGTCCCACAGCCGGCTCTCTGGGTTCAATTCGCGCAGCAAAAAGACCTCGATGCGGGCGCCTGTCTTCTCCTTGTTCCCGTACATACGGGCGGGAAACACCTTGGTGTTGTTTACGACAAGCACATCTCCATCCGAGAAATACTCGACGATGTCGCTGAATACCCGGTGTTCGATGGTCCGTTTTTCCCGATTCAGCACCATCAGCCGCGCGCTGTCGCGGGGCTCTGCCGGATACTTGGCGATCAGCTCCTTGGGATAATCAAAGAGGAAATTAGACAGCTTCATGGAAGAAACCTGGTAATACGGGGATACTACGTCTGGCTACACGTACTGCATGGGTAGACGCGTAGCTCGCGGGAACACGAGCGTGCGCACCGGCCATGAGAGCGGTTGCGTAGGGGATGGTGGCTGCTGCGAGGACGCGCAATAGGGTGCGGCACATCAGAATTTGAAAAAGCGCGGCCGGGTGTGGGTTGCCGACCGCACGCAAGCTTCTTCGATTAAGCCGCATCCTCATAGGCATGGCGACAAAGTCGTTAGACAAGAAACGGTATGATGCCTATATTCAAATTTCGCAAATATAAGCGCATCTTCGCTCTGCTCCAAACGAACTTTTAGCGATGAAGATCGGCCTCGCGGTGGGTTTTTTGTCTGATCCAGCGTTCCCTGGACCGGTCGAGCCGGCTGGTGGTCGGGCCCGCCCGTCGCCCTGTTGCATCCTACAGGTGTGTCGCATAAGATCGTACCGAAACGCGGCCGGCCGCAACGCCAGCCGGCGTATACCCACTTCCCCCTTGTAGCGTCGACGCACTACCTTATCGCCCCCACGCCGTCATCCATTCCACCCCCCATGCGTACGCTTCTTGTCTTCGTTATCGCGCTGATCGTCGCTTCGGGTTGCGATCACGGCCTCGTGCCGCCCGAGCGGGACGCCGTCGGCGCGGTCCGCGGCACCATCACCTACACGGGCGCGTGGCCGTCTCCGGATTCGCTGTTCGACCTCCGCTTCGTCGGCATGCGCTTCATCCCCCAGGACACGTCGGATTTTCTTCAACTGAATCGGATGGTGATCAGCCCCGGGCTCCGGCGCAATGTCGAACAGGACACGTTTTTCATCGGCGACATCGATGAAGGCGTCCTCGTGTACAATGGCATCGCCGAGAAATTCGGACCCGGCATCCTGGACTGGCGGCCGGCGGCGCTCTACGAGGGCGGCGATGGCACCATCCAGATTCGCGAGGGAGAAGTCGTCACCATCGACCTTTACGTCGACTTCTCCACGCGCCCTCCCTTCCCTCCTGCTTCCGCCCGCTGACATGCCCCGATTTCTACTCGCCCACCTCCTCGCGGCGCTGGCGTTCGGCGCATTATCGACCGCTACCCTGGCCCAAACAGCCAGCATTTCGGGGCAGATCATCGATGCCGAGGGCGTCCCGCTGCCCGGTGCGAACGTGGCCATCGCGGGCACGGCCCGCGGCGCCGCCACGGATGCTGCAGGCCGCTACCGCATCGCCGGCCTCGCCGCCGGCACCTACGTCGTGGAGGTCTCGATGGTCGGGTTCGAGCGCATCCGGCAATCCGTGACGCTCGCGGATGGCGAGTCCCTGCAACTCGACGCCCAGCTGATGGAAGAGGTGCTCCAGAGCGACGGCGTCGTCATCATCGCGAACCGCCGCGAACAGCGCATCACCTCGGTGCCGGTGAGCGTGGCGGCGATGGCGCCCGAAGAACTGTCGCGGCGCAACGTGGTCTCGCTCGACGATGCGCTCCGGCACATTTCCGGCGTACAGGTGCAGGACAACCAGATCAGCGTGCGCGGCTCTTCCGGCTTCGCCTACAACGTGGGGAGCCGCGTCCTCCTGCTGATCGACGGCGTGCCCCTGTTGTCGCCCGATACGGACGGCGTGCCCTACGAAGGCCTGCCTTTTGCCCAGGTGGAACGGCTCGAGGTGCTCAAGGGACCCGGCTCGGCGCTCTACGGAAGCGGCGCGCTGGGCGGCGTGGTCAACCTCATCACCAAAACCTTCCCATCCCGCCCCACGACCCTCGTGCGGGCCTTCGCCGGCGCCTACGAGCCGGTCCGCTACGCCATCTGGCGCGAGCGATGGGACGGCGCCGATACGCCCAGGCCATTCGCCGGCGCCACGGTATCCCACGCCCGGCGCGTTTCCGAACGGTTCGGGTACTGGGTGGATGGCACGTTCCGCCGCAGCGAAGGGTACATGCGGCTCAACGAAAAAACCCTGTTTCAGACCCACGCCAAGGCCGGCTGGAACCCCAATGCCGACGTCCGTCTCGACGTGCTCGCCAACGTCCTCTACCGCAAAAAAGACGACTTCCTGTTTTGGAACGGCGCCCGCGACGCCCTGCAACCGGGCAGCCTCGCCATCACGAACTCCTCGGAACCGAGCGGGGCGACGGACAACGAGTCCAATCAGATCAGCCTCTTCCCCACCCTCACCCACGTCCTCAACCCCAGGCTGTTCTATCAGGTAAAAACCCGCCTGTATGCCGTTGGCGTACGGCCTATCGACTCCGCCGGCAACGTGCGCACCTATCGCGACGGCACCTACGGATTTCGGTATGGCGGCGAATACCTCCTCAACTGGAACCCGGGCCCGAACCGGTTTTTCACCGGCGGCGCCTCGATCGACGCCAACTCGACCCGTTCCAGCTTTTTTGTCAGCGCCGACGGGGATCCGATCGGAAGCCAGCCGGAAGGCGCGGTTTTCGGGCAGTGGGAGCAGAACATCGGCCCGCGGCTCAACGTGGTGGCCGGCCTCCGCTTCGATATCTACAGCATCGACGCCAGCGACACCGTATCCAAACTCAGCCCAAAACTGAACCTCGGCTATGCCTTCACGCCGCAATTCACGGCGCGCGCGGCATACGGGCAGGGTTTCCGGATACCGAGCCTGGGGGAACGGTTCGTGGACAACCGGGACTTCTTCCCCATCGTCCGCAACCTCAGCCTGCGCCCGGAGGAAAGCACGAGCTACGAACTCGGGCTCCGGGGCCTGATCCCGTTTACCGACCGGAGCGATGCCCTTCTCGATGTGGCGGTGTTCTGGAACGACTACTGGCGCCTCATCGAAACGAAGTTCATCCCTACCGAATCGGCCTTCCAGTTCGTCAACCTCATCCGCGCCCGCATTCGCGGCGCCGAGGCCTCGATCGAGGCCTCGCTGTTCGACGGGGCCGTGACCACCCGCGCCGGCTACACGTATCTGGATGCCCGCGACCTCAGCGCCGGCGAGGCCCTCGCGTTTCGTCCCCGGCACATGGTCTCGGCCTCGGCGGATGGGCGTTTCGGACGCTACCAGGCCGGCTTCGATCTGCGGTATGCCAGCGCCCCGGAAAGCGTCAATTCAGACTTCGCGCGGTTCGTCCCCGACGCGGAAACCCTGATCGATACGCGCGTCCTCGACCTGCGCGCCGGCGTCCAGTTCGGCCGGCTCCGCACCCTCCTCATCGTCCGCAACGCGCTCGAGTACTACTACATGGAACGCCCCGCCCTGCTCGCCCCGCCCCGGCATGCCATCCTGCAACTCCAGATGGAATTTTGAGATTCCATGATCAAGGATCAAGGAATGAGGATCAAGGAGAGTCTGCTCCATCCCTTGATCTTTAATCCTTGATCCTCATTCCTTCTTCTTCCTCCGTCCACCGCCTTTGGTCTTTTTCGCGCCGGCCTTTTTCGCCAGGAGTTCCAGCGCGGCCTCCATCGTCAGGGTGTCGGGGCTCGTGCCCTTGGGAAGCGAGGCGTTGACCTTCTGATGCTTCACGTAGGGCCCATAACGGCCTTCGAGGACCTCGATCGGCTCGCCGGATTCCGGGTGGTTGCCCAGCACCTTCAGCGCCTGCGTCTTCCCTTCCTTTTTCTGGAGCAGTTCGAGCGCGCGCGGCAGCTCGACGGAGAGCACGTCGTCTTCCGGCGTCAGCGAGGCGTAGGTGCGTCCGTGCTGAACGTACGGACCGTACCGTCCGATATGCGTCAGGATCGGCTGGCCGCTCTCGGGATGCACGCCGAGCTGCCGGGGTAGGGCGAGGAGCGCCGAGGCGGTGTCGAGGTCGACTTCCTCGGGGGCGATGTTTTTCGGGATCGAGATCCGCTTGGGCTTCCCGTTTTTCTCTTCTTCGCCGAGCTGCAAATAGACGCCGTAGGGTCCATTTCGCATCAGGATGGGCTCATTGGCGACCGGATCGATGCCGAGCACCCGATCTTCCTCGTTGCCTTGGGCGACGATCGATTCGAGCATTTCGAGCGTCAGATCGCCGGGGGCGATGTCCGCCGGCAGCGACGCCGTCAGCCGTTCGCCCTGCACCTCGCGCTCCGCATACGGGCCGTATCGCCCGACGCGCACGATGTACTCGCCCCATTTGGGCGACGTGATGGTGGACACGCTGCGGGCATCGATCCGGTCGAGCCCGCCTTCGACCAGCGTCTCGAGGCCGTTCTGCCCCTGGTAGAACTTCTTGAGATACGGCCCGGATTTCAGCGAGCCGGCCGCGATGTTGTCCAACTCCTCTTCCATCCCCGCCGTAAAACCGACGTTGACGAGTTGGTCGAACTGCTGTTCGAGGACGGCGTTGGTGGCGAACGCCGTGAAGGTCGGGATAAGCTGGTTGCTTTTCCGATTCACGTAGCCGCGCCCGATGATGGTATCAATGATCGTGGCATAGGTGCTCGGCCGGCCGATGCCTTCGTCTTCCAGCTTTTTGATGAGGCTGGCTTCGGTATACCGCGCCGGCGGTTTCGTCTCATGCCCCTCGGCCTCGATCTTGGTGCACTCGGGCTGATCGCCCTCCTTGAGGTCGGGCAGTGGCTGATCCTGGTCTTCCAGCGCCGCCTCGGGATCGTCGCTGCCTTCGACGTAGGCCCGGAAGAAGCCCGGAAACTCGATCGTTTTCCCCGAGGCCCGGAAGACCGCGATATCGTCGGCCGCGCCGGCTTCGATCCGCGCCGTCACCATCCGGAGCCGGGCGTCGGCCATCTGGGTGGCGACGGTACGCTTCCAGATCAGGTCAGACAGCGCCCTCGATGCCTTTCAGCCCGAGTTCGTCGCGCGTTTACCGCGCTGGCCGGGCGGATAGCCCTGTGCGCTTCCTGCGCGTTGTGCACCTGCCGCCGGTGAGGCGGCACCGTCGGATAGAGGTATTCCTCCCCGTAGCGCTGCACGATGGCGCGCCGGCTGGCATCGATGGCCTCGCCGGAGAGCTGCGTGGAGTCGGTACGCATATAGGTGATATAGCCCTGCTCGTAGAGCTGCTGGGCCACGCGCATGGTGTCGCGGGCGGAGAGTTTCAGCTTGCGGCTGGCTTCCTGCTGGAGGGTCGACGTGATGAACGGCGGGGCGGGTTTGCGGATCGAGAGCTTTTCCTCGACCTGCGCCACGCGCCACGGCGCATCCTTCAGTCGGTCGGCGAGGGATCGGGCGTCGGCTCCGCTGAGCAGCAGCACGTCCTTGCCAGCCGTGAGGCCCTTCTTGAGCTGACCGGTCTCGTCGTCGAAGTCCTTACCGGATGCGATGCGGATGCCCTGGTAATGCGTCATCACAGCGTCGAAGGGCTTCTTGTCCTTGCGCAGCGTCGCCTTGATGTCCCAGTACGTCGCCGGCACAAACAGCATGCGTTCCTTCTCGCGCAGCACGATCAGGCGGACGGCCACGCTCTGGACGCGGCCGGCGGAGAGCTTCGGCGCGATCTTTTTCCAGAGGAGCGGCGAAATCGAATAGCCCACGAGGCGATCGAGTACGCGCCGCGTCTCCTGGGCGTCGATCAGGTTGTAGTCCATCTCGCGCGTATGGTCGAGCGCCTCGAGAATCGCTTCCTTGGTGATCTCGTGAAACACCATCCGCCGCACGGGGATCTTCGGTTCGAGCACCTGCAGGAGGTGCCACCCGATCGATTCGCCCTCGCGGTCCTCGTCCGTCGCGATGTAGAGCTCATCGGCATCCTTCAGCGCGGATTTGAGTTCCTTGACGACTTTCTTCTTTTCGGGAGGGACGACGTAGATCGGCTGGAAGCCGTCGTCGACGTTGACGCCGAGCCGGGCCCACGCCTTGTCCTTGAGGTGCTCCGGAATCTGATCGGCGGACGCCGGCAAGTCGCGCACGTGGCCCATGCTGGCCTCGACGCGAAACTCACTTTCAGGGAGGTATCTGCGGATCGTCCGGGCTTTGGTGGGGGATTCAACTACGAGCAGTCGCTTCATGTATACGGAATAATTCGTTCGCGAAGAGAGCGGGAGAAGCGGAGCGTTCCGTGAAAGGCGCCGGCGAATTTTTGAGTGCCGAGGTCACACGCCCGTCGACAGACAACGTTCCAGCCGGCCGGCGGCGGGAGGAGGCCGGGGCGAGATGCATATCTCCAAATATCGTATCTTGCGCCTTTCAGACACGCCCTTCCCCCGGAGATGGTAGCTGCAACTCTTATGAGAACCCGGCTTTTTCGCCACGTGCGCGAAGCCCCGATGCTTCTCCTGCTCATCGTTTTGCTGGTCGATCTCTTTCTGAACCGGCTCTACCTTTCGTTCTTCCATTACCCGCTCGATGCCATACAAGACATCTCATCGGGCATGGTTGGACCGCTTCTTTCGTTAAGTTTTATCAAAATTGCCTTCATCGTCGTCGGCGTTGTGATCTGGATCGGGCGCTTCAAACCCCGGGAACTGGGGCTCTGGGTGCGCAATATCCCCGCCGGCATCCTGACGACCGTTTTCCTCTGGGCCGCCATGCAGGCCAGCATGATGCTGGCCGCCTTCCTCAGCCAGGGGTTCGTCCGCTTCTCCGACGCCATGGAGGGGTTGAATCCGCTGTGGTCCATGGCTACGCTCGTGGTCTTCGCCCTGTCGAAGGCCATGTTCGACGAGATCACCTACCGGGGCCTCCTGCTTCCCCAGCTGCACACCAAGCTCCAGCGATACGTCCCGTTTTCCACCGGGATCAACCTCATCCTGGCGGTGCTGATCTCGCAGCTGATTTATGTGATCATCCAGATCCCGTTGATCGATTTCGGCGAAGGGAACGAGTACCATCTCACCAGCGCCATCGTGTCGGTCTTTTCGCTGAGCATCCTGAACGCGCTGATCTTCCTGCGGACCAAGAACTTGTATATCGCCGTGGGCGTCCACGCCCTGTGGTATGCGATCGCGCTGTTCGCCGAAACCGATTTCCCGCCCCGCATCGCGCTGGCCACCCTCGTCATTTTACTGATCGCCATCTGGCCGCTGCTGCCAGACCGTCGCACCGTGCTGTATGCGCAGCCGCTCGAGGATCAGAGTCTGTATTAGAGATCAAGGATCAAGGATTAAAGATCAAGGGGAATACGCCCTGATCCTTGTTCGTTAATCCTTGATCGTCAATCCTTGATCGTTCAACTCTTCCCCCTCCCGTATCTATTTTTCGTGGAATCTGCGGTAAACTTTCTGGAGCACGGAACACCGGATTGACTTCATGCTTTGGCTGTGCCGTACTTTACGCGCTTTTTCAGCGCAGGCCGGCGCACGCCAACCGCATGCCAACCGCATGGCGCCACCCCCTCTATGCCCACACCCATTCGCACAGCTGGATGCGTATGATTTGCAGTGCCCACAATATGACCGGGTCCCCTGCTTCCAGAACTGTACAGGGACCCACCTTGCAGCCATCAAACGACTCTTGAACAGGAGGACCATAGTATGAGTGATAACACCAAGTATGTTTATTTATTCGGAGACGGAAAAGCCGACGGTACCCGGGAGATGAAAGCGCTCCTGGGCGGCAAAGGGGCCAACCTCGGCGACATGAGTTCGATCGGCCTGCCGGTTCCTCCGGGGTTCACGATCACGACTGAATGCTGCAAGTACTACAACGAGCACAACCATTCCTGGCCGGCTGAACTCGAAGCGCAGGTGCGCAACGGCATCGCGTCGCTCGAACGCATGATGAACGCCGGCTTCGGCAAACCCGAAAATCCCCTCCTCGTATCCGTCCGCTCCGGCGCCGCGGTCTCCATGCCGGGCATGATGGACACGGTCCTCAACCTCGGTCTCAACGACGCCGTCGTGGAAGGCCTCGCCAAGCTGACGCAGAACGAACGCTTCGCGTACGACTCGTATCGCCGCTTCATCGACATGTTCGGCGACGTCGTGATGGGCGTCGCGCACGAACACTTCGAAGAGGCGATCGACGCCCTGAAGGAAGAGCGCGGGGTGAAAAGCGACCTCGACCTGTCCGCGGCCGACCTGAAGACGCTCGTGGAGCGCTACAAAGCCATCTACCGCGAGCACAAGGGCGACATGTTCCCCAGCGACCCGTACGAGCAGCTGCGGTATGCGGTCAACGCCGTCTTCAATTCGTGGGACAGCGAGCGCGCCGTCAAGTACCGCACGATCAACAAGATCCGCGGGCTCATCGGGACGGCCGTGAACGTCCAGACGATGGTGTTCGGCAACATGGGTGACGACTGCAGCACCGGCGTGTGCTTCACCCGGAATCCGTCCAACGGCGACAACCACCCGTACGGCGAATACCTGATCAACGCGCAGGGCGAAGACGTCGTCGCCGGCATCCGCACGCCGCACGAAATGACGCTCATGGAGCGCGAACTGCCCGAGGCGTACCGGGAGCTCATCAGCACGATGAGCCTCCTCGAGAAGCATTACAAGAACATGCAGGACATCGAGTTCACGGTCCAGAAGGGCAAGCTCTTCATCCTGCAGACCCGTAACGGCAAGCGCACGGGCGCCGCGGCCATCAAGATCGCGGTCGACATGGTCCGCGAAGGCCTCGTGACCGAAAAGGCCGCCGTCGCGGATCTCGTCGAACCGGGCCACCTGGATCAGCTGCTGCATCCCCGCTTCGAGAACGAAGCCGCCTACGCGTCGCGCGTCATTGCGAAGGGGCTGCCCGCCTCGCCGGGCGCCGCGGTCGGTCAGGTCGTCTTCTCCGCCCACGAGGCGGAAGAAGCCAAGGCCGCCGGCAAACATGTGATCCTCGTCCGTATCGAAACCAGCCCCGAAGACGTCGGCGGCATGGATGCCGCTCAGGGCATCCTGACCTCACGCGGCGGCATGACCTCGCACGCGGCGGTGGTCGCGCGCGGCTGGGCAAGCCCTGCGTGGCCGGCTGCGGCGACGTGGTCATCAACTACAAGAACAAGTCGTTCGTCAGCGGCAGCACGGAGATCAAGGAATGGGACTGGATCTCCATCAACGGCTCGACGGGTGAAGTCGTCAAGGGCAAGGAGCCGCTCGTGGCGCCGACGCTCAGCGGCGACTTCGCCACGTTCATGAGCTGGGTCGACAAGTTTCGCACGATGGGGGTCCGCACGAACGCGGACGCGCCGGCGGACGCCGCGAAAGCCATCGAGTTCGGCGCCGAGGGCATCGGCCTCTGCCGCACCGAGCACATGTTCTTCGAAGAGGATCGCATCATCAACATGCGTCAGATGATCCTCTCCAAAACGGAGAAAGACCGCCGCGCGGCGCTTGCCAAGCTCCTTCCGCACCAGAAGAAGGACTTCCTCGGCCTGTTCAAGGAGATGGCCGGTAAGCCGGTGACGATCCGTCTGCTCGATCCGCCCCTCCATGAGTTCCTCCCGCACGACGCGGAAGGCCAGCAGCAGATGGCGAAGGAGATGGGCATCCCGGTCGAACAGATCGTCGCCCAGGTCGAGGCCCTGTCCGAGTTCAACCCGATGCTCGGGCATCGCGGCTGCCGGCTGGGCATCACCTACCCGGAAATCACGGAGATGCAGGCGCGCGCCATCCTCGAGGCGGCCGTGGAACTGAGCCAGCAGGGCGTCAAGGTGCTCCCGGAAATCATGGTGCCGCTGATCGGCACGGTGGAAGAATTCGTCAACCAGAAGCAGATCATCCTCGCCACGGCGGAGAAGGTCTTCGCCGAAAAGGGCGCGAAGGTAGAGTACCTGATCGGGACGATGATCGAAATCCCGCGCGCCGCCCTCACCGCGGCGGACATCGCGCAGGAAGCCGAGTTCTTCTCGTTCGGCACGAACGACCTCACCCAGATGACGTTCGGATACAGCCGCGACGACGCCGGCCGCTTCCTGCCCCAGTACGTGGAGTCCAAGATCCTGCAGGAAGACCCGTTCCAGTCGCTCGACCGGAACGGCGTCGGTCAGCTGGTTCGGATGGGCACCGAGGGCGGCCGCAAGACGCGTCCGAACCTCAAGGTGGGCATCTGCGGCGAACACGGCGGCGACCCGTCGTCGGTTCATTTCTGCTACGAAGTGGGCATGAACTACGTCTCCTGCTCGCCCTTCCGCGTGCCGATCGCTCGCCTCGCCGCCGCCCAGGCGGAACTGAAGGCGAAGAAATGATCCGCACGCGATGAGCTGGCTCGCAGGCTGCATCAGCCCGAATCGTTCATTGATCGCACAAACCAGGAGTCTGGCCAGCCAGGCTCCTGGTTTTTTGTTTGAGATCGAGGCCGGCCCCCGCTACCTCGCCGGCGGCGGCATTCCCGAAACGTGCCGGCACGGCGATGGCTGGGCCATCGTGGGCGTGGGGCTCAACGTCGCCGGAACGCGCGCCCGTGTCCACGGCGACGCCGAGTGGGCTATCGCGCTACCGGCAGACGGCCATTTCGTCGCCGTCCGCCACGATGCGGATGGACTCGCACTCCATGCCGATCCACTCGGCCTGCGTGCCCTGTATTTCGTCCGCGATGGCGATACGCTCGTGTTCTCGACGCGGCTGGACTGGATCGCCGCCCTCACCGGCAGGCGCCGGCTGGATGCCGCTGCCTTCGGCGCGCACTGGCTGCTCTTCAACCAGCTGGGGCACGGTGCACTGCTGGCCGGTGTGGAACGACTCGGGCCGGGCCAGACGCTTCGCGTCGACAAGGCGGGCACGCGGTTGTCACCTACAGCCGCTTGGATGCCGCGCGATCAACCGGTGAACCCGATCGCTTTCGAGCAAGCCCTCCAGCCGCTCGTCTTTCCGGATGATCCCGGCGGGCTGTCGCTCTCGCTGGGCCTGTCCGGCGGCATGGATTCGCGGCTGCTGCTCGCCCTTCGATCCGCGGACGCGCCCATCCGCCTGCATACGTTCGGCGATGCACACGATCCGGACGCCGCGATGGCGCGCCGGCTGGCCCGGGCAGTCGACCTGCCCATCGCCACCATCGACGCCCCGCTCCCCGATGCCGAAACCTGTCTGGCGCTGCTTCGCGGGCACATGGCGCTCACCCAGGCGGTCTCTCCCGCATCGGGCGTGCTCGGACTGCGGCATTTCGCGGCGCTGCGTGAAAAGGGATCGTGGCTCATCGACGGCGGGTTCGGGGAGGTGGCGCGACAGCAGTACCTGAACCGGCTCCGACTGCGCGGACGGAAGGTATTCGCCCGGCGCGACGCCGCTGGCGTGATGCCCTTTCTCCGTTTGCATCGGGTGGATGTGTTTTCTGCGGAGGCGCGGCGGCAGTACGAGGCCGGTGCTATGCAGGAACTGGACGCCGCATTGGCGGCCTTGCCGACTTCACTGAATGTGGACGATGCCCTGGATCTCCTTTCAATCCGCGCCCGGTTGCCCAATTTTTTTGGCTACGAACAAAATCGTCTCGATGGCGAGATCCTGAATTTCATGCCGTTCGCGCAGCCCTCGGTGTTGCACGCGCTGTTTGCGACGCCGACGGCGCGGCGCCGGCACGGTCGCCTGTTTCGGGAGTTGATCCGGGCGCATCAGCCTGCGTTGACACGGTTTCCGCTGGTGAAGGGTCTGCAGACATATCCTTTTGCCTTCCCCCCACTGCCGGCCTATCTGTGGACCGAGGCCGCGCGCCGTGTCCGGCCCGCGCGGATCACGCCTATGCAAGGGCGTTTTTTATGGCTCATGGAATCAGTAGCCCGGGATCGGGTACGGGACCAGTCGGTCCGCGAGGATGGGCGCTACGACCATGCCCGGCTTCTGGAACTGGTGGACGGGTATTATGAACGCCGGCACAGCCGTGTCACCGAGTTGGACTGGTGGCTCGCCCTGGATGCGTGGTGGTCTTCGCTGGATGGGCCGAGTTGACCGTTCACGAACGGGCCCGACGCCGCGCGGGGGCGGCCGGCTCGAACAGCTCGTCGGCGGGGGGAGGCAGTTCGATACGCCCTTGCTCTTGATCAGGGGCGTCGCCCGTCTCCAGGGCCTCGACACGATGGGAGAGATCGGAAGTAGCCTTACGGACCGCCTCTTCGATCATGCGCGACAACTCGCTCTGGGTCAGCGTGTCGCCGGTAGCATGCCCGGCACCCGCCGTCTGCCGTTCGCGCATGAACGCCAGCACCATCTTGACAATACCGGAGAACGTCCCCGCGAGAATGGAGACGATGACGATGATAAATATTTCTTCGGGCATGCGCTACGGTTCGGTCAGGTTACAGAGCGCCGGCCGCGCTGCGTGCTGACGCCGGCGAGGTCCTGGGGCATATCAGGTTCGTCAAGCAGGATCGTCTGCTGCGGCGAGGGCAGGCGCAGCGCCGGGGCGCCATCGTTCAGCTGACGTTCGAGCCGGTCGATGCGGGCGAGGATTGGCGCGTTGGCCTCTTCCACCACCCGGGTCAGCATCGCTTCGAGTTCGCTGGACGTCAGGGATTCGGCGGCGGAAGGTGTGCCACCTGACTTCGCGGACACGTAGGCCGTCCACACCTTGAGCAGGCGCGTGATCAGGAACGTGCTGGCGGCGATGGCGATGATCGAGAGAACCAGGATTTCATCGGGCATGGCGTCTTCGGCGGGCGATATCGCCGCGGTAGATGAACGGAGCGGTCAGGATGCGGGCGGCAACGCGCGGGTGCGCTGGTCGAGCGTGTCCTCGAGTTCGTCGATACGCGCCTGTAGCGGCGCGTTCGCCTGCTCGACGGCATCCTGGATCAGGAGGCGCAGTTCGCTGGACGTGAGGCTGTCGCCGGCATCGGAGCCGCCGCCGAGGCGATGCTTGTTGGCGTACTTCCATTTCGCATGATCGAGGCTCATCTTGACGATGGCCGAGCACGCGCCGAAAATGATGGCAATGATCAGAACAGGTTCCATAGACGATCCAATGCGTGTCTGGCTAGCGCGTGCGGTGGCGAGGGCGCGACGAGGCCGGCTCCTCGACATCCTCCTCCGTCTCGAAAACATCCAGCCGTCCGCTGCGCCCGGCTTCCGGGAGTTCGGCTACCGGGTCTTCCGGGGCCTCACCGGAGCCGGACTCCAGTCGGTCGAGACGCTCGCGAAGGGGTTCGATGGCTTCTTCGACCACCTCGCGGATGAGGCCACGCAGGTCGCTTTCCGTGAGGGTATCCTGCGAGGCCTGGCCGGCCTTGATACGGAGTTTTTCCTGCTCGTGATCCATGGCCCATTTGACGATGAAGCCCACGAATCCAAAAATGACGAGAAGTATCGGTATCGCTACCATGGACACAAAGTCATGTTACCAGATCATTCCACCAGGAGAGACAGCCGGCGAGCTGCAGAGGCGTACGGAAGTATACGGATCCTGTTACGCTTTCTCCATGAACACGCCCTTGAGGGGCGAACTTTTTCAGCCGCCGCGGGAGAAATTGCGCCGTACATTTCAGCAATTGCGGCTGCACCGTACCTTTCGGCAACTTGCGCGCGCTTCCCGCTTTTAAGGGGCACATCGGGAACGGCCTCCCACAGGGTCCGTACGGCGCGTGTTGCGCTGCCGCCTCCGTTCCCCTTGCGCGTACTGTTTCACCGTCTACATAGATCACCCGTCGCATGAAGCGAAGCCGTAACGTCACGCTATTCGTCCTGTTGATTCTTCTTGCCCTGTGCATCCCCAGCCAGGCGACCCGGGCCCAGGGCTCTATCAAGACGCGTTTTGGCATCGGCATGAACATGGCCATGAGCGTGGACAACGGCTTCGGGCTCGGCTTCAGGGGCCGGGTCTCCTCGCCCATCAACAGCGACTTCTCGCTCGCGATCGGCATGGGCTTTACCGGGTTCGTCCTGCGCGGGCGCGACGATGCGTCCTTCGTCTTCGATCCGCAGGTTTCGGGCATCATCAACCTGCCGTCCACCACGCCGGACGCCGAGATTTACCTGCTCGCCGGCCTCGGCGCGTACGTGCCGCTCTCCCAGAACACCAGCAGCAACGAAAGCGGGCCCAGCATCCATTTCGGCATCGGCCGCGTGCAGTTGCTGCAGGAGTCGTCGTTCTTCTACGAGATCAACCCGGCCGTCATCGTGGGGCAAACCGCCGTCCAGTTCATCCTGCCCTTCCGCGTCGGCCTCATCTTCGGGAACTGACGCGCGGCGTCAGAGGCGGCGCAGGATGGCCTGCAGCCGTTCGTGATCGTCGCGATAGAGCCGGCTCAGGACCCGCCCGGCATCGATCACCACGCTCCGGCCTTCCGCCGGCGTGGGTCTGGATTCGCGCAGCGCACGCAGGGTCGCAGCCAGCAGATCTTCCGCCGAGACCGCCTCATCGATCCGCGACGCCAGCGTGCGGAGCACGTCGAACGGCGCCCCGATAGCCTGAACGACGGCATCCGGAGCCTCCATGACAAAGTCGTGGATGGCGGGCGGATGGGGCGGCACCGTCTGACGAAGCCGGCCCCCGGCGTCGACGTGCGCCAGGAGATGAACGTCTACCGTCGTGCGGAGGAGTTCGAGCACGTGGGGCATCTCGCGCTGGAGCGCTTCCCGCTCACGCCCGAGCGCCACGGCCTGCCGGTTCGACACCATGCTGCCGCGCTCTACATAACCCACCACGCCGAGGGTAAGCACCCCGTCGCTGCTGCGCGTGGCGACCCAGGCGCCGAACGCGGGGACGTCCGCCTCACGCATCACTTCGGCGGTATAGCCGCCGGTACTCGATGCGATCACTTCGGCGATCGCCGGCCCATCGGTTGTCTGTATCATAGGTAGCATCTACTGGATGGCCGACCGGGGCGGACGGCGCCGCGTCCTGCCCGCGACCGGTTTGACATTCAGATCAGGGGCCGCTGTTTGCTCGCCCGTTTCATCGAGCCCATCGCCGGATGCCCCTCGCGGACCATCAGCGTTTCCAGCATCTCGAAAAACAAGACCCGGTCGGCCCCGCGCACGACGGCCTGTTCATGCGCCTCCGACAGGATCATGGGATATCCCCGCCCCTTGCGGCACTCGTCGAGCACCACGCTATGGATCAGGTCGAGCGCGCCGGGCTGCTCGCTCACCCAGTGCGGCAATTCGACGCGGGCGATCTCGGATGCGCCGGCCGGCGCATCCGTCCTGAAATAAAAGAACACGATCTGCTCGGCTTTGGGGTAATCCTTCTGGATGTGGGACTGGGTGGCGAACAGCGCCGAGCGCTGCCCGGGCCTCAGATGCCGGCTGAGCAGCCAGTGATCGACCAGCCCATCGAGCCCCAGCGCATCGGGCTCCTGCTCAAACAGGTGCAGATAAACACCGAGGGTATTGATCAGTTCGGCGTTGCCGGGCAGGCTGATGTAGGAGCAAACGGGGATGCCGGCCGCGCGAAACCCCTCCAGCGTATCGGTGTAGGCGCGCAGCAGCCGATCCTCGAGCGCCCGATCACGGAGGCTGCGCAGCATCCAGCGTATCAGCGTGCCGTCCGACAACGCGACGATCGGCCGGCCGTCGACCCGCGACGCCGTCGCCGTCGCCAGCAAGTCCGTCAGCTCCAGCTCGTCCCGCAGCGCCGACACGACCGCCTCCGTGGCGGTGTCGTAGCCGTCGCCGGCGATCGTCTCGATGTCCCGCGCCCGGTATTTGACGTGCGGGCTCGCATCCATCAGGGGCGGCTCCAGGGTGCCGTACTGGAAGGCGATCCGGCCGATGTTGAGGAGGAAACAGGTCGGCTCGACGTGCCGGTCCGGAAAGATCTGCGATCCGTCGGTCGCCACGACGGTGACTTCCGCCGGGCGCGGCTTCGGATCGTGCGGTGTACCGGGCGATTCGAGCGGCCGGGCGTGCAGCCGCGAAGTCGGCCGGCCGTCGACGGCGTCCGCCAGCCGATCCCATACCGGCTCGCAGGCGCGGAGCGCGGCGAGGGCGCGATCGAGCTTGCCGGCGCGTTCTCGCTCTGCTTCGGACTGATACCGGTAAAACTCGCGCAGCTGCTGCTGTACGGCGTGTAGATCCAACATGCTGTATCTCGATCGTTCCGTCGTCGGCGGGCGTCCGGCAAGGCGTTGACCTCCGTAACCAAATGCGGTCTGAAAGGTATGACGCAAGACTGACTTCTGCGCGCTCCAGGTAATCACACGGAACATGGCCGGGATCTACATCCATATACCTCGCCTGTCGAACCATCCGGCGTCGCGCGTCGCCCGTTCCGAGCGGGGCGCGATCACGCGGCTGGTGCGCGCGATCGGCATCGAACTGGCCTACTACGCCGAATCGCACGCGCGCAACGAGACGGTGGAAACGCTGTACCTGGCCGGCTTCCCGGACGACCTGCTCGACGACGAGGTCGGCGCCGTCATCGAGGCGGTCGTGGCCCACTTCGACACCTCGGCGATGACGGAAGTCACGCTGGACGTCGATCCGACCACGCTCGACCGGGAGACCCTGCGCACGTATGCGTCCCTCGGCATCAGCCGGCTTCACCTGAAGGCGCACTCGTTTTTCCAGGAAGACCGCGACCGGCTCGCCCTCAGCGGCAGCGGCGAACAGGTGATGCGCGGCATCGAATATGCCCGTCTGGCCGGCTTCAACGCCCTGTCGATCGGGTTCGCGTTCGGCCTGCCCGACCAGCCCGAGGAGTACTGGATGGCGAACCTCCAGCGCGCGCATACCCTGCACCTGCCCGAGATCGTGTTCGCGGCGCCGCAAACGGACGCCCCCGACGGGCCGCCGGCGCAGTGGGCGCGCAATCTCAACCTCCCCTTCGCGGATCCGGAGTGGGTCTACCGGTACGACGCCGCCTCGCGCTACCTGAACGACAACGCCTACGCGCCCTACCTGCTCACCAGCTTCGCGCGCGCCGAAGCGTGCAGCCAGCATCATCTCCTCGTGGCGGACCACAGCCACGTACTCGGCATCGGGCCGTCGGCGCATTCGTTCTGGTGGCACGGGTCGTCGTACACCCGCGCGCACCGGTGGGACAATGTGACCGAGATCAACCGGTATACCGACTTGCTGCTGCAGCACCAGGTGCCGATCAACACCCGCAGCACCGTGGATATGGACACGCTCGCCGAGGAATTCCTCCTTTTCCAGCTCAGCACCGCCGGCGGCGTGAACTTGCAGCGCATGGAAACGCAATACGGGGTAGATTTGTTGACGGAACGCATCGAGGTCATCGCGAGCCTGGAGGCGGGGGGATTGATCGAGCCGATACGCAATCAAAAGCTCCGGCTCACCCTGCTCGGCCGCACCCACTGGGAGGAAGTCACCCACAAGCTCCTCTCCTGAAGCCTTTTTTGACGCATGACGTTTTCGATACCTGCACGCTGGATTTCGTTGATCGCCGGCGCCACCATCCTCCTAGCGACGGGTTGCGGCCCGGATCGCGACGACCGGGTGGTCCAGACCGACATCCCCTTTCGCACCGACGGCACGCTCGATGTGATTCGCCCCGACGGCTCCATCGTCACGACCCTCGCGATCGAAATCGCGGAAGGCGATTCGGCCCGTGCGCGGGGCCTCATGCAGCGGCGCTCGCTGCCGGCGAAAGGAGGCATGCTGTTTCTGAGCAATGAATCCAAGGTGCAAACGTTCTGGATGAAGAACACGCCGCTGCCGCTGGACATCATCTTCATCGGGGCGGATTCCTCGATCGTCAGCATTGCCGAACGGACGCTGCCGTTCTCGGAACGAACCATCGAATCCACCGGCCCGGCGCAGTACGTCCTGGAGGTGCGCGCCGGCTACGCCGCGCGGTTCGGGATCGACAGCACGGCGACCGTTCGCTGGCGCCGGACCTCCGCGAAGTGAGCACGCCCCACGCGCATCCGGCGTCTGAAACCCCATTCCTTCGAACAAACACAGAGGCGATGAAGTCCACTCGTTTGATCTCCCTCGTCATCCTCGCCGCCGTGGTCGCAGCCGGGTGCCAGCCGTCCGATACGCCGCCGCCGCAGCAGGCCCCCGCTACCCAGGAAATTCCCTACCGAAAAGACGGGACCCTGCATTTCCTGCGGGAGAACGAGCGGATGCTCACCATCGACATCGAAATCGCCGATACGGATTCGACGCGGGAGCGCGGCCTGATGCAGCGGACCTCGCTGCCCGACGGCGCCGGCATGTTGTTCATCATGCCGACGGAGGAGCCACAGAGCTTCTGGATGGCGAATACGCCGCTATCGCTCGACTTCGTGTTCGCCAGCACGTCGGGCGAGGTCGTGGCGATCTCGAAATACGCGAAGCCGCAGTCGCCTGACCCGGTGATGTCGGGCCTGCCGGCGCGGTTCGTCCTCGAGGTCCCGGCCGGCTTCCTCGACAGCTACGGCATCATCGAAGGCGACCAGATCGAGTGGTCGCGCACCGAGTAGCCGGTCAGTCGGCCACAAACACACTGTAGACGCCGCGCACGTCGCCGGCCTTAAAATCGAAGGCCCGGTCGTCGGGGTATTTCGCCACCACGAACGCCGGCCGGCTTTCGGCCGCGCCGTGGCACGCGAGGCAGGGCTGTTCGACGGGGATGCGATGGAGGTACCGCCAGCCGGGCTTGCCATCGCGTTCCGCGCGCATCCAGAGGGTGTCGCGCCGCGCCTCGCGCACGAAGCGTGCGATGGCCTCGGCCGCCACCGTGTCCGCCTGATTCGCCGGATTCCGGTATTTGACGGCCAGTTGCCGCACCTCCCAGCCCGTCTGTTTCGAGAGTTCCGCGGCACGCATACCCACCGGCTTGCACACCTGGGCGAACGTCTCGGCGTCGACCGGCCGGTCGCCGATCGGTCCGGCGAGCCCGACGCGCATCGCATCGATGTCCCGGATCGCGCCGGACACAGCCTGACGCAGCGAGTCGGGTACGGCTTGGACCGCCGGCGGAGGCTCCGCGGGCCGGCACGCGGCCAGTCCCAGAGCGACCGCCAGCACGACGAGCGCACGCCGGGTCATCGGTCTGCCCCCGCCTCTTGCGTATCCGGCAGGGCCTCGTCGAGCCAGCGACGCACCGCGTGTTCCGGCAGCGCCCCGACAAATTCGTTGACCACTTCGCCGTCCACGAACAGCTTCACGGCGGGAATACCGCGTATCCCGAACTGGCGGGCCACGTCCGGATTGGTGTCCGTGTTGATTTTCACGAGCCGCCACGCCCCCTTGCTTTCGCGGGCGAGCTTCTCCAGGGTAGGGCCGAGAATCCGACAGGGGCCGCACCACGGCGCCCAGAAATCGACCAGAACGGGTTTGCGGGCGCTGGCATCCAGCACCTCGGTTTTAAAGGCAGCGGGAAGGGTTTGCATAGGGTTACGGGATGCGGCGAGCGCCGGCCGGCGAGATGGGTCCCGCCGGCCGACGCTCATCGTCTGGAGGTTAAATCGGGGCGCGTCAGGCCATGGCCGGTTCGTGCGCCATATCGCCCCGCAGCTGGTACGTGGCGAAGCTGTCGTTGACGTACACGACATCGTAGCCGCTACGCGCCAGGAACGACGAGGCCGCCGCGGCGCGCGCGCCGCTCGCGCAATAGAGCACGAGGGTTTTGTCTTTCGGCAGCCGATCTTTCATGTACTGCGGGAGGCGCGTGTAGGACGCGTTGAGCGCGTCCGGTACGTGGGCGGCGCGGTATTCAGACGCGAACCGGACATCAAGGAAGGCCATATCGGGCCGGCCGCGGAGCGCCTCCGCCTCGACAAAGTCAACTTCCCGTATCGACGTCGACGCCCCTCCGTCCTCGAAGTACCGCTCGAGCGTCTCCACATCCGCGTAAGCGATGATGTTGTCGTATCCGATGCGGATCAGATCCCGAACGGCTTCTTCGACGCCCTCTTCCTGCACGATCAGGACGATCGGCGTCGTTTCGTCCATCACCAGCGAGCCGACGACCGTGTTGAACGCCCGGTTCAGGGGGGCGTAGAGGGAGCCCGGGATATGGCGCGCCATGAAGCCGCTCCGGTCGAGCCGGGTGTCGACGATGAGCGCCTTGCCGTTCGCGACGGTCTCGTGCAGTTCGCCGGAGGTGATCCGCTGGGGATTCGGGAGCCGGCCGAGCACCGGGGCGCCCATCTTGTTGTCCCGCTTCATCCGGGCGAAATACATCTGCGGCTCGGGCTGGCCGGACAGGATGGCCTGGACGAACGCATCCTCCCCCTCCTGCGCCGCGCTGAGCGAGGCGTTGTATAGTTTTTCGTAGCCCACCGTGGTGGTCGGCACCGCGCCGAGGGCCTTGCCGCAGGTCGATCCCGCGCCATGCGCCGGCCAGACCTGGATGTACTCCTGCAAGCGGGTGAACGTCGGGAGCGATCCGTAGAGCCGGCGGGCGGAAGGCTCCTGCACGCCGTGCATGCCGGCGGCCTGCTCGAGGAGGTCGGGCCGGCCCAGGTCGCCCACGAATACGAAGTCGCCCGTCGCGATGCCGATCGGTGTCGATGCCCCCGACCCGCGGTCGATGACCAGATAACTCATGTGCTCCGGGGTGTGCCCGGGCGTATGGAGGGCCTTGATCTCGATGTTGCCGATCATGAAGGTGTCGCCATCCTTCAGCAGCTGATAGCGATACGGCGTGCCGTCTTTCTTCATCTGCTTGACCCACTCGTACTTCCAGTCCGCATCCCCTTCATCGGACACGTACAGCTTGACGTCATGCCGCTCCGCCAGCTCGCGTCCACCGGACAGGAAGTCGGCGTGGATATGCGTTTCAGCCACGGCCACGATGCGGAGTCCCTCCTCCTCGGCGGCGCTTACGTAGCGATCGATGTCGCGTTCGGGGTCTATGATGAGGGCTTCGCCCGTCTTCTGGCAGCCAATCAGATAGGCGTACTGGGCGAGCTTGGGGTCGAATAGTTGACGAAAGAGCATGGTGAACCTCCCTGTTCCGGATCGCAAAAGCAGTACATGTAATTACATGTATAGTAACAACGCTATTATACGTTGCGAGGCCGGGGCCGGTTTGTAGGAGATTCCCTGATCCCGCTGAGCGGAAGTGCCGGTGGCGCGGAGGGCGCCGGCGTAAACGCCAGTTTACAGTCCGAACGACTCGCCACAGGCGCAGGTGCGGGCGGCCTGGGGGTTGAGGAAGTGAAAGCCCTTGCCTTCGAGGCCATCCGAGAAATCGAGTTCCGTCCCTTTCACGAGGCGCCAGCTGCGGTTGTCGAGGACGACGTGGAGGGGGTCGATATCGAGGAGGTGGTCCTCATCGCGCCGGGTCGTGTCCCATCCGAGGTCGTAGGTGAGCCCGGAACACCCGCCGGGTACGACGGCGATGCGGAGGAAGGTGGAGGCGGTGTCCAATCCTTCTTTTTCAGCGATTTCGTTGAGTTTATCGAGGGCTCGGGGCGTGATTCGGATATCCATGGCGTCGAGAGCAGGCCTGTGCGGAAGAACCGGTATGGATGAATCGGAGCGGATTCGTAGCGTGGTCGGAGCGCGTTCGGGGCGCGCGGGTGTGCGACCCGGTTGCCTACAGCAGAGGCGGCGCATAGTTCCAGTCAGGCCGGCTGCGCCGCCGGGTGGCGGGTGGGGGCGGGGACCGGCAGTTGCGCCGGGTTTTCCGGGCGCGCTTTTTATGTAATATGGATTTAATCTAAATTGGGAACAGCCTGTCCACGGGACCGTTGTTTACGCACGTTGACATGTAGGGGCCAGCACGCCCCATCCCCCGCGACGGGGTCTTTGCCGAACAGAGGTCCCCAAACCGATACCGGAACGCCATGAGTCAGAGCCAGAGCGATACTGATTTCCTCCATGAAGTAGCCGGCGAAGAGTATAAATACGGCTTCGTCACCCAGATCGAAGCCGAGACCGCGCCGAAGGGGCTTTCGGAAGACACGGTCCGTTTCATCTCGGCGAAGAAGAACGAGCCGGAGTGGATGCTGGAATGGCGCCTGCGCGCGTTCCGTCACTGGCAGACGCTGCAGGCCGGCGAGGCGTACCCCCGCTGGGCCCACCTCGACTATCCGGATATCGACTTCCAGAACATCAGCTACTATTCCGCCCCGAACAAACGGCCCAAATACGACAGCCTGGATGAAGTCGACCCCGAGCTGCTGAGCACCTTCGAGCGCCTCGGCATCTCGCTCCAGGAGCAGAAGCGCCTCGTGGGCGTGGCCGTGGATGTGGTGATGGACAGCGTCTCCGTCGCCACCACCTTCAAGGAGCAGCTGGCGGAACTGGGCATCATCTTCTGCTCGCTGGGCGAGGCGATCCAGGAGCACCCGGATCTCGTCCGCAAATACATCGGGTCGGTCGTCCCCTATACCGACAACTTTTACGCGACGCTGAACTCGGCGGTCTTCTCGGACGGGTCGTTCTGCTACATCCCGAAGGGCGTGCATTGCCCGATGGAGCTGTCGACCTACTTCCGCATCAACGAGGCCGGCACGGGGCAGTTCGAGCGCACCCTGATCGTCGCGGAAGAAGGCAGCTACGTCAGCTATCTCGAAGGCTGCACCGCCCCGATGCGAGACGAAAACCAGCTGCACGCCGCCGTCGTGGAGATCGTGGCGGCGAAGGATGCGGAGGTCAAGTACTCCACGATCCAGAACTGGTACCCCGGCAGCAAGGACGGCAAGGGCGGGGTCTACAACTTTGTCACCAAGCGCGGCATTTGCGAGGGCGACAACGCCAAGATCTCCTGGACCCAGCTCGAAACGGGCAGTTCGATCACCTGGAAATATCCCAGCGTGATCCTGAAGGGCGACCATTCGGTGGGCGAGTTTTACTCCGTCGCCTTCACCAAGGGCCGGCAGCAGGCGGACACCGGCACCAAGATGATCCATCTGGGCAAAAACACGCGCAGCACGATCATCTCGAAGGGTATCTCCGCGGGCCACAGCCAGAACAGCTACCGCGGGCTGGTCCGCGTGGGCCGGAACGCCGAGGGCGCGCGCAATTTCTCGCAGTGCGACTCGATGCTCCTCGGCTCGACGTGCGGCGCGCACACGTTCCCCTACCTCGAGATCAACAACCCGACGGCCCAGGTGGAACACGAAGCCACGACCTCTAAAGTAGGCGAGGACCAGATCTTCTACTGCAACCAGCGCGGCATCAGCGAGGAAGACGCGATCAAGTTGATCGTCAACGGCTTCTGCAAGGACATCCTGGCCAAGCTGCCGATGGAGTTCGCCGTCGAGGCGCAGAAGCTCCTCGCCATCGAACTCGAAGGCAGCGTCGGCTGAGCCGGCGCCCCGCATCCCCGACATTACGCTCCCAACTCGCAGACCATCGTACCATGCTTCAGATATCCAACCTGCACGTTTCCATCGAAGACAAGCCGATCCTCAAGGGCCTCAACCTGACGGTGAACCCCGGCGAGGTGCATGCGATCATGGGGCCGAACGGCTCCGGCAAGAGCACCCTTGCCTCCGTGCTCGCCGGCCGGGATCTGTATGAGATCACCGAAGGCGCCGTCGACTACATGGGCCACGACCTGCTCGATATGGAGCCGGACGAGCGAGCGCTCGAAGGCATCTTCCTCGCGTTCCAGTACCCGGTGGAGCTTCCCGGCGTCAGCATGTCCAACTTCCTCCGCCAGGCCGTCAACGCCCAGCGCGCCCACCGGGGCGAGGAATCGATCTCGGCGGCGGAATTCCTGCAGCTGATGAAGGAGCGCGCGAAAGTCGTGCACCTCGACCCGGACCTGAAGCGACGCGCCGTCAACGAAGGCTTCTCGGGCGGCGAAAAGAAACGCAATGAGATCTTCCAGATGGCCATGCTGCAGCCGCGTCTGGCGATCCTGGACGAGACCGACTCAGGGCTCGACATCGACGCGCTGCGGATCGTGTCCGAAGGCGTCAACCAGCTGCGTTCGCCGGAGCGCTCGTTCCTCGTCATCACGCACTACCAGCGGCTGCTGAACTACATCGTGCCGGACGTCGTGCACGTCCTGCTCGACGGACGCATCGTCAAGACCGGCGGCAAGGACCTCGCGCTCGAACTCGAAGAGAAGGGCTACGACTGGATCAAGGAAGAAACCGTGGGCACCGTCGCCTGAGCTTCCCCCATCCGCCTCGTTTCCTTCAGACGTCCCCTGTATTCCCATGGCTTCGCATTCCAACGATTCCCATCTGCTCGAGAACCGGTTTCGGGATCTCTTCAACGCCAACGTGGGCAAGGCGCTCAACGGCCATCATGCCGCCATCCGGCACATGCGCCAGGAAGCGATCGACCGCTTTCTCACGCTCGGCTTCCCGAACCGCAAGTCCGAGCGGTGGAAATACACCAACCTGTCGCAGACGCTGTCGCACCCGTTCGCGTTGCGGCTGGAGAACGATCCGTCGGGCGTGACCTGTGAGATCGTGGACCGGCACGCGATCCCCGATCTGGAGGTGTACCGCATCGTGCTGGTCAACGGCTATTTCCAGCCGATGTTGTCGGACCTGGCCGGGCTGCCCGCCGGCGTGGTCGTGAGCGGGCTGGACTCTGCCGGCCAGGCGCATGCGGATCTGTTCAACGCCCATTTCGCGCATTACGCCAGCCACAGCGACGAGCCGTTCATCGCGCTCAACACCGCGTTCGTGGTGGGTGGGCTCTTCGTGCATGTGCCGGCCGGGCTCGCGCTGACGCGCCCGATCCACATCCACAACATCGTCACCGGCGCGAGTGACGTGTTCGTGCAGCCAAGGCAGTTGATCGTCGCCGGCGAACTCGCCTCGTGCACCTTCATCGAGTCGCAGTATAGCCTGGCGTCCGCCCGCACGTTCACCAACAGCGTGACCGAAGTGGCCGCCGGCCGCGAGGCGCGCGTCGCGCACCACACGATCCAGCGCATGCGCCCCGAGGACACGCTCCTCACGACGCTGCACGCATACCAGGAGGCCACGAGCCACCTGACGGTGACGACCGTCACGCTCGACGGGGGCATCGTCCGGAACAACCTCAACATGCTGCCCGATGCCGAAGGCTGCGAGACGCATCTGAACGGGCTGGTGCTGGGGCGCCACACGATGCATGTGGACAACCATACGCTGGTGGACCACGCCAAACCCAACTGCTTCAGCAACGAGCTGTACAAACACATCCTCGACGACCAGTCGACGGCCGTGTTCAACGGCAAGGTGCTCGTCCGCCTCGACGCGCAGAAGACGAACGCCTACCAGTCGAACAAGTCCGTCACCCTCACCGACCGGGCGCGGATGTTCTCCAAACCCGAACTGGAGATCTACGCCGACGACGTGAAATGCAGCCACGGCGCCACGACCGGCCAGCTCGACGCCGAGGCCCTCTTCTACCTCCGCTCGCGGGGGCTCAACGAGCGGCAGGCCCGCGCGCTGATGCTCACCGCCTTCGCCCGCGACGTCATCGAGACCGTGAAGCTCGAACCGCTCCGCGCGTACCTCGACCGTGAGATGGAACGCATCCTGCAGGACTAACCACGCACCGACCATGCCGGCCCCATCCGACCTCGCCCATCCGTCCGTCGACGCCTTCGACGTCGCCCGCATCCGGGAGGACTTCCCGGCGCTCCACCAGGAGGTGCACGGGCAGCCGCTGGTGTATTTCGACAACGCGGCCACCTCGCAGAAGCCGCGCGCGGTCATCGACCGGATCACGGCCTACTACCAGACCGAAAACAGCAATGTGCACCGGGGCGTCCACACGTTGAGCCAGTGGGCGACGGACGCCTACGAAGCCGGCCGGGCAAGCGTCCAGCGCTTCATCAACGCGCGGCACAGCCACGAAATCATCTTTACCCGCGGCACGACGGAATCGATCAACCTGGTCGCGACGAGCTTTGGCCGCGCCCGGATCGGCGCCGGCGACAACGTCGTCATTTCGACGCTGGAGCATCACTCCAACATCGTCCCGTGGCAACTGATCTGTGAGGAAAAAGGGGCGTCGCTGCGCGTCGTGCCCGTTTCCGAGGCCGGCGTGCTCGACCTGGACGTCTACGGCGCGCTGCTCGACGAGCGCACCCGGATCGTGGCCATCAGCCACATCTCGAACGCGCTCGGCACCATCAACCCGGTCCGTTCGATCATCGAGGAAGCGCATCGGCGCGGCATTCCCGTGCTGCTGGACAGCGCGCAGGCCGTCCCGCACGAGGCGGTCGACGTCCAGGCGCTGGATGTCGACTTCTGTGCCTTCTCCAGCCACAAGATGTTCGGCCCCACCGGGATCGGCGTGCTGTACGGCAAAGAAGCCCTGCTCGACGCCATGCCGCCCTATCAGGCGGGGGGCGACATGATCGAGACGGTATCCTTCGAAAAAACGACCTTTAACAGCCTTCCCCACAAGTTCGAAGCCGGCACCCCCCACATCGCCGGCGTCGTCGGTCTCGACGCCGCGATCAGGTACCTGGAAGGGATCGGGATGGATGCCATCGCCGCCTACGAGCGGGACCTGCTCGCCTACGCAACCCGCAAGCTCGCGACCCTCAACGGCATCCGGTTCATCGGGACGGCTCCGGACAAGGCGAGCGTGGTCTCGTTTCTGCTGGGCGACATTCATCCCTACGACACGGGGGCCGTGCTCGACCGGCTCGGCATCGCCGTGCGGACCGGGCACCACTGCACCCAGCCGCTGATGGATCGACTGGGGATTCCCGGCACGGCGCGCGCGTCGCTGGCATTCTACAACACCCGCGAGGAGATCGACCGGCTCCACGCCGGCCTGCTCAAGGTTCAGGCCCTGTTCTCCTGACGACGCGATGACCGAGACGCAACGACGCGAACACGACATCATCGAGGAGTTCGACCTGTTCGACGACTGGATGGGGCGCTACGAACACCTGATCGATCAGGCCGCGAAGCTGCCGGCCATCGATCCGGTCTACAAAACCGACGCCTACAAGATCAAGGGCTGCCAGTCGCAGGTCTGGCTGCACGCCGAACGGCAGGACGGCCGCGTGATCTTTACGGCGGACAGCGACGCCGCCATCACGAAGGGCCTGATCGCCCTCCTGATCCGGGTGCTTTCGGGGTTGTCCCCGGATGAGATCCTCGCGGCGGACCTCGCGTTTCTCGACGCCATCGAGATGAAAGAGCACCTGTCGCCCACGCGAAAAAACGGGCTCAACGCGATGATCAAACAGATGAAACTGTACGCGGCCGCCCTCTCCGGCGCGGCCCCTACTTCTTCCTGAGAATACGCCATGCAGAGCGAAAACGACGTCACCGACGTAAGCGACGAAGAACTTGAGAATCGCATCCTCGAGGCGCTGAAGACGATCTACGATCCCGAGATCCCGGTCAACATCTACGACCTGGGGCTGATCTACGAGATCAAGGTCTTCCCGGACCGTTCCGCGTTCGTCCTCATGACGCTGACGGCGCCGGGCTGCCCGGTGGCCGGCAGCCTGCCGCAGGAAGTCGAAAACCGCGTCCGCGAGGTCCCGGGCATCACCGACGCCCGGGTGCAGCTCACGTTCGATCCGCCCTACACGATCGACATGATGAGCGACGAAGCGCGCCTCGATCTGGGGTTCATGTAAGTTGAAGCTGGCGCAGACGATAGCGATTGCCCGCCGGCTGCTCGCGGAAAACCGGGCGGCCGATGTGGCGCGGATGCTCGAACCGGTGATGACATCGGAGGCGACGCCCGGCCAGGCCGTCGTACGCGCGCTGCTCGCCCGTGTCGCCCTGCTGGACCGGAGCGACCCGGACACCGCCCTGTCGTGGCTGCTGGCGGTGGACCTCCCCGCGCTCGAGCGCCAGGCTCCGGGCGCCGCCGCGGAAGTACGATTCTGGATGGCCTGGAGCCGGCTCCGCCAGATGCCGGCGTCGCCCTACTGTGCGCTCCGCAGCGTCGACGAGGCAGCCGTCGCCTTTCGCCGGGCCTACCGGATGCCGGACTATGCCTGGGCGCGCCTCGCCCGGGCGGAAGCGTTCGATCGGCTCGACGAGCCCGCCCTCGCAGCCGATGCGCGCCGCGAAGCCGTCGCGATCTTTCAGTGGATGCCCGATGCCCAGGCCGCGCGGGTAGCGCCGGCGTCGACGGACGCCCCGGCCTGGCCGAGCGAAGCCATGCGCGCCGTGCAGGCACGGCTCGACCTCCTGTCGTCGTCGCGGCTGGCCCTCCTGTTCGCCGGCGAGCGCGGCGCGGGCAAGATGTCGCTCGCGCGCTCCCTGCATCAGCGGCATGACCCCGGCGCGCCCTTTATCTCGTTCCGGTACGACGCCTCGTCGTCCGCCTACGCGGACGCGCGGCTCTTTGGATCGGAGCGCGACGCCGGCGCCTGGACGGACGCGGCCGGCGGCACGCTCTACCTCCACGAAATCGCCGACCTGCCGGCCGGCGCGCGCGAGCGCCTCTTCGTCCGGCTCGACGCCCCCGACGGCTCGAGGCCGGCGCGCGTCATCGCCGGGACGCGCCGGTCGCTCGACGAGCTGGCGCTCGGTGACTACGCGGACATCCTGGAGCGGCTCGGCCCCGGCGCGGTGGAGGTGCCCCCGCTCCGGATGCGCCGGGAGGACATCCCGATCCTCGCGCACACCTTCATCGCGGCGTTCACGCCGGCCAGTGCGCCGGCGGCCAGCGTCACCGATGCGGCGGCCGAAGCGCTCGCCCTGCACCACTGGCCGGGCAACGTGCGCCAGCTCCGCAACGAGCTGGAACGGATCGTGACGCTCCTGCACAGCGAACCCGCCCCCGTCATCGATCTCGCCGATCTCTCGCCCGACTTGCGGGTCCACCGCCCGCCGGCGGACCGGCTCGAAGAGCCCGTCCGGCAGGCCGCCGGCTCCCTGGGCGACCTCCTCGCGCAGACCGAACGCCGCGCCATCGTCAGTGTCCTGCGCCAGCATGGCGGGCACATCACGTCGTCGGCGGAAGCGCTCGGCCTCACGCGCCAGGGGCTCTACAAAAAGATCAAGCGCCTCGGCATCGCCCTGGATCGGCTTACGCTCGAAACGACTTACCCCATGAATTGACCACGCATCGTTCCATGTCCACGCCGTCATCCTCACCCCCGTCGCCTCGTTCCCGCCCGGTGCGCGCCAGCGCCGCGCTCCGGCTCACGCATGCCGCGATCATGACGGCAGATCTGGACCGGGCGCTGTACTTCTACGTGCACATCCTCGGGCTGTCGATCCGCGTACGGGAAGAAGACCCGATTCGCAAGGGGCGGATGCGCGCCATGCTCGTCGACATGGAGGGGCTGGATGTGATGGAGATCATCGAGATGCCCGAAATGATGCATCCGAGCATCCCGGGCCGGGGCGGCATCCACCATGTGGGCTTTTGCCTGCCGCAGCGCGACTGGCACGCGCTCCGTGCGCGGATGGATGCGGCCAGTTACCCGTACGACGAGATCGAGGGCCGGCTCTTCGTGCGCGACGCCGACCAGCTCATCCTGGAGATCGAGACCACCTGAGGCTCACCACCCCCCCGAGGCCCCACCTCCGCCGAACGACCCGCCACCGCCGCTGAACGAACTCCCGCCCGAACTCGACGACCCCGAGCCGCTGCTCTGGAAGTTGCTCGGCGTGACATGGAAGGTGTGCCCGAACACGTGAATGGGCACCTTGCCGCCATTTTTCTCCGCCCGATCCCACCGCGCTGAAAAAGCTTGCCATCGGGGGGAACGCCGGATGTAGATCGCGAAGGCGATGTGCCCGATGATGTAGATGGCGAGCAGCACGAGCGCGATGCGGGGAGAGGACGTTAGCACGACGCTGCCGGTGCCGATAAACGGGGCGAAAAACAGAATGACGAACCAGCGCCCGATCCCCTTCCCAAATGCCGACGTCAGCGAAATCACCAGCGGCATCCCGACGAACATGATCCCGAAGACGATCCGGAGAAACCAGGGCATTTCCGACACGTCGTCTTCGCCCTCGTAGCTGCCGGCGATCGCATCCATGATGGCGATCACGCCGGCCCGGATGCCGCCCTCATAATCTTCCTGCTGGAAATAGGGACGAAGCTCATTCCGGATGATGCGTCCCGCGACCGCGTCCGTGAGCGACCCCTCGAGCCCGTAGCCCACCTCGATGCGCATCTTTCGGTCCTCGACGGCGACGAGCAGGAGGACGCCGTTGTCGCGGCCGGCCTGCCCGAGCTCCCAGGCGCGCGCCACCTCGAGCGAATAAGATTCAAGATCGGCGCCGTCCAGCGAACGGATGGTGAGGACGGCGATCTGGTTGGACGTGGAATCTTCGTGCGCCGCCAGCAACTGCTCGAGTTCACGTTCGGCGCCGGCGCTGAGGATCTCCGCGCGATCCACCACGCGCCCGGTAAGCGGCGGCACCTGCTGGGCGAAGGCGAGGGGGGCCGCCAGCGGAAGCAAAAAAGCGATCAGCACCAGCACCGCGGCGCGACAACGTCGCATACATCACCCCTCGTCGGAAAAACGGATATCGTTGGGTAGTTCGTTCGTATCGTCGGGCTGGATGAGCACGCCCTTGCGGTCGAGCAAGCTGCCGCACATGTCGACCGCGCGTTCCAGCCCATCTATGAATCGATTCTCGATGATGCCTTTGCGGATTTCGGCCACCACGCCGGCCCAGTCCTCGACCGTCACCTTGCGGTTGATCCCTTCGTCGCCGATGACCTCGATGCGATGTTCGAGGAGCGAAATGAACAGCAGGATGCCCGTGCGATCCTTGGTATTGAACACCTCTTCCTCGACAAAGGCACGCATCGCCCGGTTGTGCACCGTACGGTCGAGCAGCGTCGCACCCGCCATGAAGCGTTTCAGCGGATCGACATACGCGCCCGCGAGCGCCCCGAGCGCGCCGGCGACGAGCGCCATGAACGCGACGCCCTGGCCGGTATACAGCCAGGCGAGCCCCCACCCCTGATAAAACACATGCAATAGCCCTACGAGCCCCATCGCCACGATCGCCGCCATCGAGGCGCCGCGCCAGACCGTGATGTCGTACCGATCGCTCTGCGAAACCACAAACGGGACGATCTCGCCCGACGTCTGCCGCTCCGCACGCGCGACGGCTTCGCGAATCCGCTTTAATTCCTCTTCCGTGAATGTATGTCGCATAGCGTCCGTTCTGGGTTGCGTGGCGGCGTTATGAAGCGGTCCGACTCGCGCCGCCGGCGAGGCACAAGGTACAACGCGCGTTCGGACTTTGCATCGGCCGGCTTGCCGACGCGATGCCCCGCGTTACGTATCGCCTTCCCGCGGGTTGTGTAGCCGGCGAGAAAGCACCGTATGAATGATGAGGCTCAGGATGGAGATGCCCACCGCGATCCACACAAGCCGCCAGGCGCCCGCGTCGCCGCCGACCTGGTTGAGCCGCGTGAAGATCGCCAGCGGCAAGGTGCGGGTTCGGCCGGGGATGTTGCCGGCCAGGACGATCGTCGCGCCGAATTCCCCCAGCGCGCGCGCAAAAGCCAGCGTGAACCCCGCTGCGATGCCTCTGCCGGCCAGCGGCAGCACGACATAACGAAACGCCTCCCAGGTCCCGCCCCCGTAGACATAGACGGCTTCCTCCCACTCGGGGCGAATCTGTTCGATGGCCACACGGACGGTCTGCACCAGGAGCGGAAACCCGACGACGCCGGCGGCGATGCAGGCGCCCGTCCACGTAAAGGGGATTCGGATGCCGAAGGTCCCCAGCAAAAACGCGCCGAGCGCCCCTTCCGGCGAAAAAAGAACCAGCAGCAGGTAGCCGGTCACAATCGGCGGCAGTACCAGCGGCAGCTGCACCAGGTTTTCGAGCAGAAACACGCCGGGAAATGAGCGGCGGGCCATGTGATAGGCCAGCCACACGCCGGGAGGGAGCGCCACCAGCACGGAGACCAGCGCTACCCGCAACGACAGGGCGATGATGGCCCATTCTTCGCCGCTCAGCATGGCGCAGCGCCCGTCGTATCCGCCGCGACGCACCGGACAAACCCGTACCGTTCCCAGTCGGCGGCACGCGCGTCGGCCATCAGGAACGCCACCAGTTGATCCGCCTGTTGAGGATGCGTCGACTGCCGCACGCGCCCCAGGGTATAGCGGATGTCGGGCTGGCAGCGCGACGGAAGCACGAAACGCACGTCGACCGCCGGGACCGACGGGATATCGGTTGCGTAGACGATGCCATAATCGGCCACCCCCTGATCGACAGTGTGCAGCGCGGCGCGGACATCCAGCGCCGGCAGGACCGACGCCGCGAGGCGATCCCATTGCCCGAGACAGACCAGCGCTTCGCGCGCATAGATGCCGGCCGGCACGTGCTCGGGGTCGGCCAGCGCGATCGTCGCGTTGGCAGGAAGGCGGAGCAGCGAATCCACGGCCGGCGCGCCGCGGCGGGCAATCAAAACCAGCCGGTTGGATACAGGCCGGCGCACCGTCCCTTCCACGCGGCCGCGATCCACGAGATAATCGCTCCAGGCCTCATTGGCCAGAAAAAAGACGTCAGCCGGCGCGCCTTCATCGATCTGCCGGGCCAACACGGAACTGGCCGCGGCGTGCACCCGGACGGGCATCCCGGGATGCGCCTGTTCGAACGCCCGCGCCATATCCTCAGCCACATCCGTGAGGGAGGCGGCCACGAAGAGCGTCAGTTCGTTGTCTGTCGCCGGCGGCGCACATCCCGCGAGGAGGCCCAGCGCCAGCGTCAACCCGTACGCCAGACCCCGGGCCCGATCACGAATTCCCATTCCGGCCGAGCGTCCTGATGTTGGCAAGCATCACCTCGGCCTGACGATAGAGCGGATGTTCGGGGCCGACAAGCGTCTTCACCTTTTCGAACTGGGCGACGGCCTGATCGATTCGGCTGATCTGCATCAGCATCACCCCGTAATAGAAGTTGCCCTCCAGGTGATTGGGGTCCGTCTCGAGCACCTGGCGGATTTGCATGACGCCCTGCATCGGCGCGCGGGTGTTCATGTAGGCCATCGCCATGGCCGTGCGGGCGACGAGGTCGTCCGGCCCGAGGGCGAGCGCCTTGTCGTACGCGTCGGCGGTGCGCTGGGCGATATCCATCCGTTCTTCGCCCTGGACCGACTCCATGTACACGTACAGGGCATCGCCGGCGGCCTTCCAGGCTTCCGGCGTGTTGGCCTCGCGCGCCCACGCCTCGCGCAGCTCGGCCACCCGGTCGGTGCGGCCGGCGCCGGCGAGGACTGCCGCGAGTTCATCCTGTTTGGCCTGCAGCGCCGCGCCGGTGAGGCCGGCGAGTTCGTCTTCCAGGGCCGCGACCTGATCGGCCAGATCGCCCGATAGCGGCGGGGCCTGCCGGGCGTCGGTGCCGTTGGAGGACGAGCGCGTCTCGGCGACGGGAGCCTCCGGCTCGGCGGCGAAGTGGATCTTGCTCACGCTCGTGATCTGGTAGAGCGCAACGACGATCAGCACGGCGGTCGCGATCAGCACAAAGATGTGCTTGCCCGGAGGGGCGGAGACCGGAGCGGCCTGCGCCGCGGCAGGCGGGGCTGCCGACTTCCGTTTGCCGGCCGCTTGCGTTTTCTTGCGGGAGGGCGTCCGGGCCGGCGCGGGTTTCGCCGCGGTAGCTACCAGCGCCGTGCCGCAGGCGCTGCAGAACCGGGCGCCGGCCGGGTTCTGATGGCCACACATGTGGCAAAAAGGGGCCGGGACATTCATCGCAGGCTCCTCGGCAGGGGCCGCTGCCACGGCAACGCCCTCGTCCGCCGCTTCGTCAATGGCCTCGGACAGCACCGCGTGTACGTCCGTCCCGCACAGGTCACAAACCTGCGTATCGGGTTCCAGCATTGCGCCGCACGAAGGGCAGCTCAAAACCGACTCGTTATCCATCTGGGGTGGGGTTATTTTTTGACGCGGTGCCGTTTGCGGGCCGCGTCCATGACTACCGTGCGAAAGCTTTGCGAGGGTTTGAAGACGGGCACGTAGCAGGCCTCGACCTCGACCTCTTCGTTGGTTCGCGGGTTGCGCGCGATGCGGGGTGCGCGCTCCTGCACTTTAAAGGAGCCGAAACCCCGGATCTCGATGCGTTCTTCGTCGACGAGCGCATCCTTCAACACAGTTAAAAAGCCATTGATCACCGCTTCCGTCTCGATCTTCGTCAATCCGGTTCCGGTTGCTACACGGTCAATAATATCGGCTTTGGTCACGACGGTAAGGATTCTGGTTCGTATGTCGCCGCACGATGCTCCATCGCGTTCGATGACCACCTAAACGCACAAGGGGCCGCCGATGATTCACGGAAGGCCCGGAAGCGGTTGCGCCGGAACCTCTTCGGCCCATCGCGGCGACGCCGACGGCACAAAAGAGTCTCAATTCGATCTGGTCCGCGCGAGCCGGCCGGATGGGCGGCCGGCGATCGCCTTACAGGCCGATGCGAAGGTGAGCCCCGGCGTATCGAGAGGGTGTATTTAAGGACGGAATCATGGATCCGACACTGAAACCAGGCAATAAAGGATCGCGCGCCGGCAATCTCTACCGCTATAGCAATGCCGGCACGCCATTTGCGAACCGACTTATATAAGGCGATCGATATCCTACCTGTCCCGTTTCGATCGTTTCAGACTGAAGTACCGCCATCACGTATGCAAGGATTGTTTTATAGCGTAACCACGACGTTCTCCGCGCTCGTCCTCACCCTGTTCCTCTACGTCATCCAGCACAAGGAAGAACTGGCGACGAACCGCGCCCAGGAAGCGTACATGGCCCAGGCCCAGGCCGCCTATTTCATCCAGTCGCTCCAGGATGACATCGAGAACATGTTCACACCCGAGGCCGGCGCGGGATCGGAATCGCCGGTGACGTGCCGGCTCAGCATGACGCGCAATGGCCGCACCCGGAGCTTCACGTTCCCGACGCTGCGGTATCGCAATGGCGATTCGGAGCCCTCGATCGTGCATGTGACGTATGAACTTGAGGGACAGGCGCGCCAGATCGAAACGCGCAAGGGGATGCGCGATCTGTACCGCCTGCGCCGGTTCATCGACGAGGGCGACAACGTCCTCACGCTCGGCGGCAGCAGCACCCAGATCGTTGACTTCCTCGTCGAGCTCTTCCCGCATCTGCCCGACGGCAACTCGGATCTGCGCGTCCTCTCCGGCGATTGCCCGACCGACCTCAACCAGGTGCGCGTCGAATTTCGCATCGCCGTCCCCGAAAACAGTTCGACCAACGCCTGGTCCGACTCCACCGTCTACACGACCACGGCCCGCTACACGGCTACCGTCCATCCCCGCAACGAGGCCATGAGCATCCCGCAGGTGCAGGCGGACTGAGCGGGTCTGGGGTCTGGGTTCGACGTTCCAGGTTCGACGTTCCAGGAGCGGCCGGGACACGGGTCAAGGTTTACGTTTTTCTAAGAGGCTCGGAGCCCTGTAAGGCTCCGGGCCTTTTTTATGCTCCCGGCCGCAGTTTTTTGTACCGCCGGCCAAGGTCGGAGCCCCGTGCCGGCTTCCACTCCCATCGTGGGTCTTTTTCCGATCCACACGTCTTCCCCGGAAACCCGCGAGAAAGATTTGGATTATAGCAATGGCTTACCTTAGCTTAGTCAGGTTAATCCAAACACTCACTTTGGCGTGCTCCAAACATACTGCGCCAGCTCCCCGGCACGTGCGGCTCCCCCGGCTCTGAAGGCACGTCGAATGCGCAGTAGTACGTCAATGGTATGACCGCAAGGCGGCCGGCGTGAAGCTGCTTGCCCTGCCGACTGGCACGCCCTTCGCCTGAGGCGGTCATACACAAGGCTGCTTGCCCCCTTACCCCGGTTACAGGCATGAAACAAACGATGCTTGCCTTTCTTGCTATGGCGATATTTTCGTTGCTCGCGTTTACGCAGCAACGGGCCGCTTTACGCTATCACGGGCAGGTATACGGGCGTGACATCGAGCGGGCCGCGCTCGATTTCGGTCTCCAGCGCATGGCCGAAATCGAGTCCAAGGCCTTCGACGAAACGGACATGGGCAATCCGGAACTGAGGGTCGATGTATCCGGGCTGACCGGAAATATTGGCCCGGACGCCGACGAGTACGGTCCATCCACCTTCGATGACATCGACGACTACAACGGGTTTTCGGGCCCCTTCGTCCATGTCTTCAACAATGCGCAGTATGCCTTCGACCTGGACGTGTCGGTCCGCTTCGTGACGCTCGCCGACCCCGAGGTCGAAATGACCAGTGGCGCGTCGCTGGCGAAGGAAGTGACCGTGCGAATCACGGAGCAGGAAACGCCGCTGGAACGCGCGCCCGTCGAAGTCACCCTGAAACGCACGCTCTCGCCTGCCGGTATGTTTTTGCACTGAGCCCCCGATAGCCCCCCGCTATGCACGTATTGCTCGATCATATTTCGTCGATCATTGTCGCGACGATTCTTTTCGTCTCGCTGATCGCCGTGGTCAATCGCAACCGACAGAATTCGGTTGAGATGCAGATCGGTCAGATCATCGAGAAGCAGGCTTTTGAATTCGCCCGCACCGTCGAGCGCGATCTGGAGAACATCCGGAGCAAGGAGCAGACGCAGCTCTCGCTCGGCCGGCCCGAAGAATGCCTCATCGAGCGGGACGGCACGGGCAACACCACGCGCATCATCTTCCCGACGCTCGAAGACCCGTCCGCCGGCGCGGCCTCGAGCATCGTCCATGTTGAATACCGCCTCATTCCCGACGACACCACGACCATCGCCGTCGACGGGGCCAACGTACAGGTGTACCGCATCGAGCGCCGGCGCAAGATCAACGACCTGACCTTCGTCGACGACGGCGGCAGCGGCAATTTTATCACGCGTTTCGATGTAGGCATGATCGAGGAGGGCGCGCTGTCGGCCCCGACGGGCTCCCTGATCGACATCTGCCCGGACGAACTGGATCGCATCCATATCGAATTCCAGGCCGCGATTCCAACCATCGACAAGCGGAGTTCGGACCAGCGATCGACCAGCAACCTGAACATCGTACGGTACGGCAACACGATATATTCGCATAACCGATAGCGGGCCCTATCGCCCCCAGACACCATCGCTATGGGTAATTCTGCACTGATCATCGTCGCCGCCACGGTTCTAAGTGGCATCCTCATTCTCACGAATGTGCAGCGGATGTCCACGGAGTCCCAGATCGCCCAGACGCACATGCAAGAGGATGTGCTCGCTCGCGACCTGGCGCTCACGGGCAGCAACCTCGTGCTGGCCGAGATGCTCAGCAACCCCAGCGGCCTGAGCACCGCCCTCACGTACGGCACGGCGCCGGTCCCCTACAACGGCGGCTCGTTCGTCGTCGACGGCTACTCGATTGGGACCAACAACATCATCGATCTGCGCGTGGTCGGCATCTACGGCGACGCGCAATACCTCATCCACAGCCGGTACCGGATGCGTCAGGACCTGCCGGCGATGGTGATCGACACGCCTAACCTGACCATCACGGCCAGCGACAGCGCCCGCGTGAACGGCGGCCCCGACAACAAGGAAATCTGGATCGGCACCAGCGAACTGGAGCGGATGAACGCCATCCCCGAGTTGGCCGGCCTCGTCGATCTCGGGCAGATGACTACCGAGATCAACGAACAGCTCCAGAACGCCGACGACGGCCTGCCGGGCAACATCACCGAAGTGACGATCAAGGACGACGAAGAGGCGCTCAACGACGAGTTGCCGGACATCGACGCCACGCAGGACCAGTCCTGGCTGCAGGAGTTCTATTACAAGACGCTGGACAAGATGACGCTGGACGGCACGACGGCCGACGCGTTTTTCCCGGGATCGATGCAGTTCGGCAACCCCAACCCGGGCGGCATCATCGACGAGGGCGACACCAACCCGTACGCCTTCAACTTCGGCACCGCCGATAACACGTCGATCGTCCGCATCAAGGGCGACGCGACCATCCGTTCCGGAGCGTCCTTCAGCGGCTACGGCATCCTCATCGTCGAAGGCAGCCTGAAGGTCGAGCCCGGCGCCGCCCTCAACTGGGACGGCATCGTCTACCTCCGCCCGACCGACTCCTATTCGCAGACCCGGTTCGACGGCCTCGTGGACATCCGGGGTTCGCTCCTCGCCTACCAGGAGGCCGTGCCCCCCGGCAGCCACATGGACGTGACGACGCACCGCGACCTGACGGGCGTATGGGCGCTTCCCCGCGGCACGGAAGCCAACCAGGGCGGCATCCCGATCGCCGGCCCCTGGTTCGTGCACCAGCACAAGTGGGACACCGAGTGGACCGGACGCAGCGTGCCGTCGCCGGCGCCGATTTCGCCGGACCGGCTCGTAACGTTTCTCCGGAACGGGGCATCGCTGCCCGCCCACGAAGTCTCGCTCCGGTTTGCCGAGACGCTCGACGACCTGGCCAGCGCCGGCGTGACCGAGATCTATTTCAAGCTGGACCACAAGTCGCAAAGCGGGATGGGGATCATGAACCTCGTCTACACGGATCCGGTTACCGGCATCCAGAAATCCCGCTCCGGCTCCGTGGCCGCCGGCTTCGATGGCAATGGCAGCATCGTGAGCCCCGTGATGCGTCCGTCGAACCTCGTCACCCTCGAAATGCAGTTCCGCAGCGTCCGCATGCTCCAGCTGCAGCGCGACCCCGAAGGCACCCTGTCCGAGAACGACGGCGCGCACCGCGTCAGCAACGACTACGACCGCCAGGGCAGCTTCCATCTCGAATTGTACGACGCTGCGACGGATCGCCTGCTCATGACGACCTCCGTCTACCAGCACATCCGTGACAACGAGAGCGAGGAGTACGAGGCGGAACTCGACCAGCTCCGGAACGACATCATCAACGGGCATTTCGGTCTGAACATCGTGCTCGGCCCCTACACGACGATCGTTCAGGACGACCAGACGGTGACGAACGCGATGCGCCGCTTTGACCGCGCCCCCATCGCCCACATCGGCACCTGGACGCAGCGCTGCAACCAGGTCGACGCCAACTGCAATCTGGTCGGCGCGCCCTGACCCTTTGCGCCCCTTTTTTTCGAGCCACGCCGGCCCCTGCCGGCGTGGCTTTTTTCATGCGCCAGGAAGATCCAGCGAAAGCCGGCGGGTATGTGTATCTTGGGCTGTCGACTCAACCACAGCCATCACGATGCCTGCCACAGCCCTCCGCCGCCCTCTTCCCCTGCTGACGCTGCTCCTCGGCGTAATCCTCGCCGGCTGCGCGCCCCGGCCGACCCCATCGGCCGCGCCTGAAAGCGTCCGCGTGATGACGTTCAACATCCGCTACGCCAACCCGGGCGACGGCGTCCACGCCTGGCCGATGCGCAGGGACCGGGTCGCCAGCATCATCCGCTTCAATCAGGCCGACCTCTTCGGCGTCCAGGAAGCGCTGATCGGGCAGCTGCAGGACCTCGATGCGCGCCTCCCGGGTTATGCCCGGCTGGGGGTGGGCCGCGACGACGGCAAGGAGGCCGGCGAGTTCTCGGCCATCTACTACCGCCGCGACCGCTTCGAGCCGATCGAGAGTGGCACCTTCTGGCTGTCGACGACGCCGGAGGTGCCCGGCAGCGTCGGCTGGGATGCCGCGATCACCCGGGTGGTCACCTGGGCCCGGTACCGCGACGCCGGCACGGGAAAGACCTTCTATCATTTCAACACCCACTTCGACCACCGGGGCGAGCAGGCGCGGACGGAAAGCGCCCGGCTGATCGTGGAGCGGATCGCTTCCATCGCCGGCGACACGCCTGTCGTGCTGACGGGCGATTTCAACTTCGATCCTACCGCGCCCGGCTACGGCGTCCTCACGGCCGCGCTCACCGATACGCAGCACGCGAGCGAAACCGGTCATCACGGACCCGAAACGACCTTTTACGGCTTTACCTTCACCGGCGACACGGGCCGGCGCATCGACTACATCTTCACCTCCCGGGGCGCCAGGACCCTCCGGCACGCCACCCTGAGCGACAGCTGGGACGGCGCGTTCGCGTCCGACCACCTGCCCGTGTTCGCCGAGATCGCGTTCGAGCCATGAGCGACGAAACGCCGGCATCGCTCCTGGCGCTCCTCGCGCCGGACGCCGAGCCGCCGGCGGGCGGCATGACGCGCGAGGATGTCGTCGACCTCGTCGCGGGCTACGTGACCGCCCTGCTAGATCGCGACCGGGGCTATCTGCTCAGCCTCCTCTACCGGATCGACGTGCGCGAGCGCGATGTCAAGGAGGCCTTCGCCACGACGCCGCCGGCGGCGTTACCGCGCCGGCTGGCCGAACTGATGGTGGCGCGACACGAAGAAAAGCTCGCTACGCGCCGGGCGTATGCCCGGCGGCCTCCACCGGAGACTTGCTGATTTGCGGGCGTCTTCTCATCTTAGCGTGGTTTTTCGCAGTACCTGCCGTTCATTATGAAGCACCTCTTTCCGTACACCTTTGGCGAATCGGTTTTACGACTGGTCGGTTTTCGCATCATCCGTAGCATCTGGGATATTGAGATGGCCGGCGGCGGCAAGCTGGCAGACCTGGAGCGGCCCTGCTTCGTGTACGGCAACCATTCCCACAACTTCGATCCCTTCATCTTCAACATGTTTATCCCGTGGGGCCAATCGACCCGCGGGGTATTGACGCAGGAATACTTCCGGGGACCGATCATTCGGAAGATCCTGAACGATATCGAGCTGAGGCCGACACGCAAGCACGTTCCCGAGCCCCATCTCATCCGCGATATTTACCGGATGATCGCCGCTAAATATGCCATCGTGATCTATCCCGAGGGCGGGAGGCGCTGGGATGGGCGGCCGGCGCCCTGGATCGAGAGCACGGCCAAGGTCTTTGTCAAAAGCGGCATTCCGATCTACCCTGTGGTGACACACGGCTCCTACACGGCGTGGCCTCGCTGGGCCAGCTATCCGCGCCGCTCGAAGATCCGGGTGGAGGTGAAGCCGCCGCTGCAGTTCGACCGTCATACGCCGTTCGAGGAGGCTCTTGCTCTGCTGAAAGCCCAGATCGATATCGACGAAACCCACGTGCCGGACGACCTGAAGCCCTACAAGGCGTACAAGCCGGCCGCCGGCATCCACCGGCTCCTGTACCGGGATCCCGTCTCGGGAGCCAACGGCGGGGTCTTCACCAAAGACGGGACGTATGTCGAAAACACCGCCGGCACGTTCCGTTACCGGATGCTCAAGGACAGCACCCTGCTCGACGAAAAGAGCGGCGACATCGTCATCCCGAGTGTGCTGTACGATGCGATCCGGGTGCTCCCGCTCGACCGCAGGGATAATGACGCCATTGTCCGCGCCACCGTGGTGATGCACTCGGAAGACCAGTTCCCTCGTCTCGATGCCCACGGGGAGGTCGAAATCGCCCTTTTCCCGGACGAGATTCAGATCAAGGGAGCTTCCATCAACATGCGCCTTCCGCTCGAAGATGTGTTGTATACCGGGATCGAGCGCAATTCCAAGCTGCAAGTCTTCATGAGTTCGGAGATGCTGCAGTTTACCTTTAACGGGGCCGGCAGCGCCCTGCAGTGGGATCACTCCATCCAGCGTCTCAAAGCAGGTTCAGCCGAACCCGCCAGCCAGCAGGCACGCGCATGAATCTCTGGGACCTGCGCATCACCGTCGGCGATGCGGCCCTCGACATCTCCATCGTCAGCGCCCTGCTGCTGCTCGGACTCCTGTGTCGGCGCTACATCGGCTTTTTTCAGCGCTTCCTCATCCCCAGCGCCCTCATCGCCGGCTTCGCCGGCCTCCTGCTCGGTCCCGAGCTGCTCGGCGTCATCCCGTTCGATCTCGACAGGATGGGCGCCTATCTCTACCACCTGCTGGCGCTCACCTTTATCGGCATCGGTCTGCAGGGCGCCGGCGAGGAGCGCTCGCGCGGCGCGACGCACGTCGGCTTCATCTTCATCGTCTGTTACCTCATCCAGATCCTGATCGGACTCGGCGTGGCGCTCGCGCTCGTGTACACCATCTCCCCGGACCTCGTGCCCGCCGTCGGCATGCTGCTGCCGCTGGGGTTCGGTATGGGCCCGGGGATCGCCTACTCGATCGGGCAGTCGTGGGAAGCGTACGGGTTCGCCGGCGGCGGCAATGTGGGGCTGACGCTGGCCGCCGTGGGGTTTCTGGTGGCGTATTTCGCCGGGATCTGGCTCGTCAACCGGGGCATCCGCGCGGGTTCGAGCACCCTGGTCGACAGCGCGCACGGGGTGGATGTGGCGCTGCGCACCGGCATTCTGCAGGAGGACCCGCTGCCGAGCGCCGGCCGGCTCCAGTATCACGGCGGCACCATCGAGCCGCTGACGCTCCACTTCGCGCTGATCGGCGGATTGTATCTGCTGACCTACCTTGTGACGGCCGGCCTGGCCGCCTTGATGCAATCGGCCGGTCTGGAGAAGGAAGTCGCCATGCTCTGGGGCTTCCATTTCATCATCGCCAACCTGCTCGCCCTCGGCTGCCGCAAACTCCTGGGGCGCTTCCCCGCGGCGCTGCCCGTCGACAACGGGCTGCTGCATCGCCTCACCGGGTGGATGACCGACTACATGATCGCCGTCGCCGTCATGGCGATCAGCCTGAGCGTGGCGTGGGCCTATACCGGCCCGATCCTGCTGATGACCCTGCTCGGCGCGCCGGCGACGTATTTCGGGATCCGCTGGGCGGTCCGCCGCGCCTTCGACGACTATCCGTTCGAGCGGCTGCTGGGCATTTTTGGCGAGATGACGGGCACCATCAGCTCGGGCCTGGCGCTCGTCCGGGTGACGGACCCCGACTACCGGACGCCCGTCGCGCAGGATCTGGGGCTGGGAAGCGGGATGGCGCTCGTGCTCGGGTTTCCGTTGCTGATCCTCATCAACCTCCCGTTCACCCTCTTCGACGGCGCCATGAAAGGGTACGGCTTCGTTATGGGCTGTTGCGTCGTCTATCTGCTCGTGATCGTGTTTTTCTGGAAACAGTTCCTGCTGAAAAAACATCATAAGGCGGACTGAACGCCGCGCCTTCCGCAACCCGCCACCGTCTGACCCCGCCTTCATGAAAGAAATTCCGGAATCCAGATCACGTCTCGCCCGCCGCCTGCCCCTGCTTGCCCTGCTCCTCTTCGCCGCCTGCACCGACCCCCGGGATCCCCAGGCCATCATCGACCGGGCGATCGCGACGCATGGCGGGCCGGTCATCGACCATAGCGTGATCGATTTCGACCAGCGCGGCCGGCACTACCGGGCCACCCGCGACGGAGGCGCGTTCACCTACGAACGGATCTTCACCGATTCGACCGGCGCCGTGCGCGACGTGCTCAGCAACGACGGCTTCTACCGCGAAATCGACGGGCAACGCGTGGATCTGCCCGAGGAACGCGCCCTCGCCTTCGAATCCTCGGTCAATTCCGTGCTGTATTTCGCCCTGCTCCCCTACAACCTCAACGACGCGGCCGTACAGAAGCGGTACCTGTCCGAGGCCGTCGTCGAGGGCGAGCCCTATCACAAGGTCGAGGTGACGTTCCACCAGGAGGGAGGCGGAAAAGATTATCAGGACCGATTCGTGTACTGGGTCCACCGCGATCGATCGACCATCGACTACATCGCCTACGACTTCCTGACCGACGGCGGCGGCTCGCGTTTTCGTAAGGCCATGAACCCGCGCGTCGTCGAAGGCGTTCGCTTCGCCGATTACCTCAACTACATCGCCGACGACCTGCAGCAGCCGGGCCTGCTCATCGAATCGTACGATGAAAAGCTCGAAGCCGGCACGCTGCGTCTGCTCTCCGAAATCAACATCGAGAACATTCAGGTGGTCGCAAAATGAACATCGTCCACGGCGCATGACGCCGCATGGCAAAGGTTCATCCCCTCCCATATCGAATTTCCTTGATCGCTACGCGCTAATCATGTCCCTCCCCGAAGAACCCTATCTCTTTTCCCCCGAAAGCGGCATCTCGAAACCCCTGAGCGAGCAGGTGAACCTGCTGGGCGCTACGCTGGGGCGTGTGATCCGCGAGCAGGACGGCGAGGCCACGCTGGAACTCGTGGAGGAGCTGCGCCGGCTGTGCAAGGAGGCGGCAAACAACGACGAACCCTCCAAACGCGAGCGGGCCGCCGCGCGGATCACGACGCTGTCGCTGGATCAGATCGACATGTTGCTGAAGGCCTTCACGGACTTCTTCCACCTCGTCAACAAGGCCGAGCAGCAGGAGATCATCCGCATCAACCGGCAGCGCTCGCGCAACAGCCGGCCCGACCGGCCCCGCAAGGAGTCGATCGCCGAGGCCGTGCACACCGTGCAGCAGGCCGGCATCTCGTTCGAGCGCCTGCTGGACCTTCTGGCCGGGATGGACATCCAGCCGACGCTCACCGCGCACCCGACCGAGGCGCGCCGGCGGAGCATCATGTACAAGCAGAAGCGCATCGCCACCCTGCTGGGCGAGTTGTGGGAACGCTCGCTCACGCCGGACGAAATCGCCACCATCGGCGACGAGATCTACCGCCAGATCCGTCTCCTGATGGTCACCGACGAGGTCCGCGTCGAGCGGCTCACGGTGCAGGAGGAAGTCGACAACGGCCTGTTTTTCCTCCGGAACACCATCTGGGATACGCTCCCCCGCATTTATGACGATGTGCGCGACGCCGTCAGGCTCTACTACGGCCGCGAGATCGAGCCGCCCAGCTTCCTGCGGTTCCGGTCGTGGATCGGGAGCGACCGCGACGGCAACCCGAACGTCAAGCCCGAGGTGACGCGGCAGACCGCCATCACACACCGCCGGACGGCCGTGACGCTGTTCCTCGACGAACTGACCAACCTCCGCCGCGAACTCAGCCTGTCCGAGCGCGCCGTCGCGATTCCCGAGGCGCTGCAGGCATCCATCCAGGCGGACAGCGAGCGCTACACCCTGCCCGAATACTGGGAGCGGCAGTACCGCTACGAGCCCTACCGCATCAAGGTGAGCTATATGCTCCTGAAGCTGGAGGAGGTGCTTGCCAACCTGGAGACGGCGTTTCTGCCCGGCGAAGAGCATGCGGTCCTCTACAACAGCGCCGCATTCATCGAGGATCTCAGGGTGCTGCACCGGTCGCTGGTCGACACCGGGTTCGAACACATCGCGCAACATGGGCTGCTGAACAAGCTCTACACCAACGCCCGCGCTTTCGGTCTCCACATGGCCGCGCTGGACATCCGCCAGCACAGCCGGATGCACGACGGCGCCGTGGCGGCCATCCTGGCCCGCGCCGGCGTGACGGAGAGCTACAGCGACCTCCCCGAGGCCGACAAACTCGCCCTCCTGACCGCCGAGCTCCAGAATCCGCGTCCGCTTTTGCCCCGGGGCGCCGTGCTCCCCGAGATGGCGCAGGAAGTCCTGGACACCATGGAGGTCGTCCGCGACATCGTCGCACAGGAGCCGGAAGCCATCGGGAGCTACATCGTGAGCATGACACACGATGTGAGCGACCTGCTGGAAGTGATGCTGCTGGCGAAGGAGGTGGGGTTGTGGACGCTGGAGCACGGGGAAGTCCGCTCGCCCATCGATATCGTCCCGCTGTTCGAAACGATCGAGGACCTCGAGGCCGCCGAGGGCTTCATGCGGTCGATTTTCGGCAACACGGTCTACCGCCGGCACCTGGCCGGCCGGCAGAACATGCAGGAAATCATGCTGGGGTATTCCGACAGCAACAAGGACGGCGGCTACTGGATGGCGAACTGGGCCCTGCACAAGGGGCAGGCCGCGCTGGGCCGCGTATGCAAGGAGTTCGGGGTGGATTTCCGGCTCTTCCACGGGCGCGGCGGCACCGTGGGCCGCGGCGGCGGTCGGGCGAACCAGGCCATCCTGGCGATGCCGGACGTCAGCCACAGCGGGCGCATCCGCTTCACCGAACAGGGCGAGGTCATCTCGTTCCGCTACGCGCTGCCGGACATCGCGCACCGGCATCTCGAGCAGATCGTCAATGCCATGCTCCTGGTCTCGGCGGAGGCCGACCGCCCCTCCGAGGAGCACTCGACCACCGACGACGCCGAGGGCCAGATCATGGAGTCGATCGCCGAGCGCTCGATGGTCGCCTATCGCGGCCTGATCGACCATCCCCGCCTGTGGCCGTGGTATATCCAGGTGACGCCGATCGCGCAGATCAGCCGCCTCCCGATCGCCTCGCGCCCCGTGTCGCGAAAGTCGGCCTCGGAAGTCGACTTCGACAGCCTCCGCGCCATCCCCTGGGGGTTCGCGTGGACGCAGACGCGGTACATGATCCCTGGCTGGTACGGCGTCGGCGCCGGCCTGCGCCGGGTGCTGGAGGCGGACCCGGACAACCTCGGCCGGCTGAAGAGGGCATACAAGAACTGGACGTTTTTCCGGGCCGTCCTCAACAATGCCCAGCTCGAGATGGCTCGCTCCCGGTTCGACGTCGCCCGCTACTATGCCGACCTCGCCGAGGGGCAGTCCTTCCACGACGTCATCCTCGAAGATTTCGCCCTCGCGCGCGACGCGATCCTGCAGATCACCGGGCAGAAGGAGGTGTTCGACTACAACCCGGTCATCCAGCGGTCGATCACGCTGCGAAATCCCTACACCGACGTCCTGAACCTGCTTCAGGTAGAGCTTATCCGCCGGCACCGCGCGGCGGACGAATCCGACGAGCGGGAGGCGCTGGCGCGGGCGATCTTCCTGAGTATCAACGGGATTGCCGCGGCCATGCAGAGTACGGGGTGAGCCCGGCTATTTCCGCGTCGCCATCAGCGGCATGCCGGCGACGTCGTAGGTGAGGTTATCGACCGTGCCGATCAGCAAGTCGCCGTCGAGTGTGGCTTTAACCTTGAGCCGGCCGCTCTGGGGACCATCGACGTCGAACATGAGGATGCCTCCGTCGAAGGTGGTGTTGGTGACCGTGAGGGCTCCGATGGGCTGGTCCGATTGCATCGCAGCCGCGACGCCGGCATCGGTTTTGGTGACGACGAGATTCCCGGTGTACACCTCTTCAGGGGCCTCAACCCGATAGCTCCATTCCCCGACGACGGAGTTTTTGCCCGAGCGCCCCAGCAGGCTGCAGGCGGAGAGGCTGGCGGAGAGGACGAGGAGAACGACGAGGGTGCGAAGGGTGGTCATGGGACGGCTCGATGGGGGATGGGATCGCGTTGGGGGCATGACGCGTCCCGAGCCGGCGAGGTTACACCGCGGCATACGGCATCGCGTGATGGCCTTTTGCCTACCCCGCACTGAAGTGCGGGGCTTGTTGGGGCTCTTGCCATTCGATCGACGGCATGCATCATCTCCCTGGCTTTACGCCATGCCCAGGATTTGCTGCAGCCGCTTCTTGTTGTTGGCGTAGTTCATCGCCGTCTCGCTGGAGATTTTACCGGCCTTGAGCAGCATCGCCAGGTCCTGCTCCAGCGTCACCTGGCCCTGGGCGCGGCCTTCCCACATCATCTGGTAGATCTCGTTGACGTTGTTGCTCTTGATGGCGGCGCGGACGGACGGCGTCACCCAGAGCACCTCCTTGGCCATAATCCGGCCCCCACTGGTCGTCGGCAGCAGCTTCTGGCTGATGATGCAACGGAGCACGTCGGCCAGGCGGTAGCGGATGCGCTCCTGCTCCTCCGTCGCATATTCGCCGACGATACGCGCGACGCTTTCGATGGCGGAACTGGTATGCAGGGTGGAGAAGACCTTGTGGCCGGAGTCCGTCACTTCGATCGCGGCCGAAATCGTCTTCGGATCCCGCATTTCACCGATGACGATGATGTCCGGGTCCTGACGCAGCGACTGCACGACGCCGTCACTGAAGGAGCCGACGTCCTTACCGACTTCACGGTGCCGCACGATGCAACGCTTCGACGCGTGCATGAATTCAATCGGCTCGCCGATGATCACGATGTGCCCCGGGGTGCGGCGGTTGTTGGCGTCCACGATGGCATCCAGCGTCGTGCTCTTCCCGGAACCGGTCACGCCGGTGACCAGGGTCAGGCCGTCGCGGACGTGCTCGAAGAGAAGCCCTTTCTGGATGGTAGGATGGAAACCGAGCGACTCCAGGTCGCGCAGCTCGTTCGTGATCGACCGGACGTTGAGCGCGAGGTTGTCGTTGTCGAAATAGATCGTCATTCGAAACCGGTGCCACTCGCCGTTGTCCTTGCCGGCCTGGAGCTGGTAAGAGAAGTCGACCGCGTAGTTCTTGAGCAGGTTCATCGTCTGTACCTCGCTCAGCATGTTCAGAAAGAACACGTTGCACTCCGCCGGCGAATAGTTGCCCAGCTTGCCGTGCGGCTTTTTGTCGCCGTGGATGCGGTACCATACATTGCCCCGGCAAGAGTCTCCGCCCATGTCCAGGTCGCTCGCGTCGATGTGGGTCATGTGCCGCACCAACGCCTCGAGATGGAGGGTGATCGACGCTCGAGGACCCTCGTCGAGGCTGCGCAGCGCCTTGGCGACACCCTTGAGCAAGTCCATCCCGCGCAACGACTTCGGAACGCGGTTCAGCACTTCCTGACAGGCTTCCGGAGCGTACGGCGTGACGGGGGGTTCTGCATCCGGGCGATGCTTTCTGAGACGAACGGACGCGGGTTCGACCGTGGCGAGGGCGGCGGACGCTGCTGCGTCGTCGCCGGCGGAATAGGGATTCATACCGTCGATGGATAGCGATGGCGGATGGCGCGAACGGACCGCGGGGGTGGCGGGATCGTGGGTCCGGTGTGGTACGCGCAGGTGGCGTAAGGAAGGGATCGACGCACCGGCGGCGATATTAAGCCGCCGCGACGGAACGGCCGCTCACGCGGCGGAGAAAGGCAATGGAGAGGTCGTTAAACACGTCGGGCTGGTCGACATTGCAGACGTGGCCCGAGTTTTCGATGATTTGCAGCACGCTGTTCTTGTGCCGGGCCACGAGGGCCCGCACGGGTGGGAGAAAGAGATGGTCCTCCTCCCCCATCAGATACAACGTCGGCGCCGGCAGCTCGCGTTCGCGGTAGAACCTCAATAACGGACTCAACTCGTACGTCAGCTTGAACCACCGGAGAAACTCCTTCTGGCAGAGCTTGCGCGCCTCGTTGATGAACAGCAGGCGCGACTCGCGATGCCGCTTCCGGGGCATGATGATCCACGCGAAGAGGCTGTACAACCACAGATACGGCATCACCCGCTTGAACAGGTTGCCGACGCCGACCAGGAAGCGGGATCGAAAATCCAGCCGAACGATCGCGCCGCCGAGGACGGCAGACTGCACCCGATCCGGCGCCATCTCCCCCAATACCCGGATGATCAGCGATCCGAGCGAGATGCCGATGAAATGCGCGCGCTGGATGCCGGCGTCGTCGAGCACATCCACAATCTCCCGGCTGATCTCCTCGAACGAATACGTCCCGGGGTGACGCTGATCGACATGGTCCTGGGATTTGCCGTGGCCCCGAAGATCGACCAGCAGCACGTTGAAATGCGCGTTGTAGGCCCGGAGCTGCTTGAACCAGATGGACGAACTCCCGCCGGCGCCGTGAACGAACACCACCCAGTCCCGATTCGGGTCGATTTCGTGTTTCTTGTAGTACAGCAACGGACTAGCGCGATGTGACTCGCGAGGAGATTGCGGGGTATGCAAGCTTCAGGGTTCTATCCGAAGGATCGGCCAGCGTGCACATAAACCATACACGCGGATCCACGAACGAACCTAGTTCCAGAACAGCCCATCCTTTTGCGCGTTGAGATCCGATATGTTTCATCAGCCGGCCTGGCCGGCGTACAGCCCTTCCGTGCGCATGAACGTCGCCCGATATTCGCTCTTTTTTTCGCTCCTCCTCGCCGGCGCCTGCGCCTCGACCGATCCGCAGCCGGTTTCGACCGTGGCGAGCCAACCCGCGCCGACTGTCGCGATTATGCCGGCAGGCGCAGACTCGCTCCCGCTCGACCCGGCCGTACGGGCGGGCCGGCTGCCGAACGGGCTCCGCTATTTCATCCGGCACAACGAAGAGCCCCGCAACCGCGTGGAGATGCGCCTGGCCATCAACGCCGGCTCCCTCCTCGAGGATGACGACCAGCGCGGACTCGCCCACTTCCTCGAACACATGCTCTTCAACGGCACCCGCCGCTTCGAAAAAAGCGAGCTGGTGGACTTCCTGGAGCGCACCGGCATGCGTTTCGGCGCCGACGTCAACGCCTATACGTCCTTCGACGAGACGGTCTACGAACTGACGCTGCCCGCCGATAGCGCTTCGATCCTGGCGAAGTCGTTCGACGTGCTCGAAGACTGGGCCGCCTACGCGACCCTCGACCCGGAAGAGGTCGACAAGGAGCGCGGCGTGGTGGTCGAGGAGTGGCGCCGCAGCACCCAGAACGCCGGCGGCCGCATCCGCGAGCAGACGTTACCCGTCCTCCTCCACGGCTCGCGCTATGTGGAACGCATCCCGATCGGGGACACCACCACCCTGCGCCATGCGCCGCGCGAAGCCATCGAACGCTTCTACCGCAGCTGGTACCGCCCGGATCTGATGGCCGTCGTCATCGTGGGTGACATCGACATCGACGCGATGGAGGCGGAAATCCAGGCGCATTTTAGCAATCTGCCCTCACCGGCCACACCCCGCGAACGGGCAACCTATCCTGTGCCAGGGCACGAGCAGCCGCTTTACGCCATCGTGACGGACCCCGAGTACCCGTTCACGACCGTCGCCACCTACTACAAGCGCGACGCCCAGCAATTCATGACCGAGGCCGACTACCGCAAGCGGATCGTCGCCGGCCTGTTCAACAGCATGCTGAACAAGCGGCTCAGCGAAATCGCCCAGCAGCCGGCGCCGCCGTTCGTGGGCGCCAGCGTTTCCCAGGGCAGCATGGTTCGCTCGTCCGCCTACCACAGCCTCGGCGCGCAGGTACAGGACGACAGCGTGCTCGTCGGCCTCCAGGCCCTCCTTCAGGAGGCGCGGCGTGTCCGCGAGTACGGATTTACGGCCACCGAACTCATGCGCGATAAACAGGAGACCCTTCGCGCCTACGAACGCGCCTACAACGAGCGTGAGAACACCCAGTCCTCCAGCTTCGCCAACGAATACGTCTCGTATTTCCTCGAAGCCGAACCCACGCCCGGCATCGCCTATGAGTACGATCTGGTGCGCGAACTCATGCCCGGCATTACGCTGGACGACGTAAATCGCCGCGCCGCCGAGCTGCTGGCGGAGCGGAACCGCGTCATCATCGTGACGATGCCGGAGAAAGCCGGCCTGACGCCGCCTACCGAAGCCCAGCTCGCAGCCGTCTTCCAGCGCGTCGAAGCGGAACCGGTCGAGCCCTGGGTGGACGCCGTGAGCGACGCGCCCCTGATGGCGGCAATGCCGGAGCCCGGCCGTGTCGTCGAACGCGCCCGGATCGAGGAACTGGACGTGACGCAGCTTACCCTGTCGAACGGCATACGGGTGTACATGAAGCCGACCGATTTCAAGGAGGATGAAGTCCGCTTCAACGCGTCGAGCCCGGGCGGCACCTCGCTGGCGGACGACGACGCCTATTTCACCGCCTCGAGCGCGACGATGCTGGTCGGGCAGAGCGGCGTCGGTCCGTTCGATCCGATCGAACTCGACAAGGCGCTCTCGGGCAAGGTCGTCTCGGTTCAGCCGTTTATCGGCGCCTACGAAGAAGGCCTGGGCGGCGGCGCCTCGCCGGCGGACCTGGAAACGCTCTTCCAGCTCATCCATCTGTACTTCACGGATTCACGGGTCGATAGCTCGGCGCTGACCTCCTACCAGAACCGAATGCGCGCCTACCTGCCCAACCGGGCCGCCACGCCGCAGGGCGTCTTTCAGGACTCGCTGCTGCAAGCCCTCTACCATAACCACCCGCGCGTGCAGATCCCCACGCTCGACATGGTCGAGTCGCTCGACATGGAGGCCGCGCACCGGTTCTACGAAGACCGCTTCGCGGACGCCGGCGACTTCATTTTTTCGTTTGTCGGCCACTTCGACCCCGCCCAGCTCGAGGACCTCGCGGTGACCTATCTCGGCAGCCTCCCGTCCACCGGGCGCGGCGAAACCTGGCGCGATGTCGAGCCCGAGCTGCAGGACGGCGTCGTGAACGTGTCGGTCCGCAAGGGCATCGCGGACCAGAGCCAGGTGCTGTTGCTCTTTCATGGCGACTTCGACTACACCCGCGAAAACCGCCACGCGATCCGGTCGCTCGTCGACGTCTTCAACATCCTGCTGCGGGAGGACCTGCGGGAGGCGCGCGGCGGCGTCTACAGCGTCTCCGCGCAATCCAGCGTGGATGAGAAGCCGAAGCCGGCGTATCAGATCTCGGTGAGCTTTACCTGCGATCCGCAGCGCGTCGACGAGCTGATCGGCGCGGTATTCGATCAGATCGCCGCATTAAAAAACACCGGCGCATCGGACGAGAACCTCGCCAAGATCAAGGAACAGCAGCGCCGATCCCGCGAAACCCAGAAAGAAACGAACGGCTTCTGGACCGGCATCCTCGACTTCTACAGCACGCATCCGGACGAGCCCTGGCTGGACGTGCTTCATTACGAAGACATGATCGAGGCCATTGATTCGGACGATATCCGGGCGGCCGCGCAAGCCTATTTCAACGAGAGCGACTACGTCCGCGCCGTGCTCTACCCCGAGGCCGCGACGGAAAGCGGCTCATCCAGCCAGAACTGACCGTGTCGCATCCTACCGATCCACGGATCTGGCGCGAGTCGTTTCGCGTCCGCGCCTACGAAGCCGGCCCCGATCAGCGTCTGACGATCGCCTCGCTGTGCAACTACCTGCAGGAAGTCGCCGGCAACCACGCCCAGGCCCTCGGCGTCTCGGTGACGCAGCAGCCGGGACTCACGTGGATGCTGAACCGGCTGCACGTGCGGATCGATCGCCTGCCGGTCTGGGGCGACACGGTGACGGTGGACACCTGGCCCTCGGGGCACAACGGCCTCCTGGCCTGGCGCGAGTTTCTCGTGCGGGACGGCAACGGCGCCCTCCTCGTTGCGGGCGCCAGCGCGTGGGTGATGATCGACATTGAACGCCGGCGCCCGATCCGGCTGCCGGCGTTCATCGACGCCATCCCGCTGCCCGACGCCGAGCGCCCCATCGCCGATCCGTTTCCGAAACGGGTACCGCCGCCCGTGGCGACGCATGCCGCCGCGTTCACCGTGTATCCGGGAGACCTGGACCCGAACGGTCACGCCAACAACGTCTGTTTCGCCGGCTGGGCGCTGCACGCGCTCCCTCCGCAGGCCGGCGCGCTGCGTAGCTTGGAGATCGACTTCAAGGCCGAGGCCCACCTGGGCGATCGCATCGTTTCCGAAGCCGCCCCGTCCGGCGAGTCGGCGTTCGCGCACGGGCTCTACCGGGAAGAAGACGGGGGCAGGCGCCTGATCGGGGTGGCTCGCACGACGTTCGGCTGACGCGATGACGGGAGCACGTCAGGATTGCCGCATGATGGCATATCCCCCATCACCCAAAAGAGCACCATCATGCCTGTAGTCTCAGACTTCACCATCATCCACGGCGTCGGCACCGGCCTCGTCATAGGCGACAGCGGACATCATCCCATTTTCGAAACCCAGTTCAACACCGGCGGCCGCCGTTCGACCGGGCACGCCATCATCACGTTCATGGTGCGCGGCTTGACCGCCGCGACGCAGGGACCCCAGATCAAGATCAACAACAAGTTCGCCGGCCGGGTCGAACCCGCCCGCGGCGCCGACCCGGGACACTGGTTCACGCAGACGATCAACATCTCGGGAGCCCTGCTGAACGACGGATCGAACGAATTCGAAGTGCACGCCGCCCCGAATCCGCTGGGGACGGATACCTACGACGACTTCGTGCTGAAAAACATCATCTGCCACTTCCAACAGGAAGCCTGACCACGCATGCCCCGCATCGCCTATCCGGATACGCCCCTCGCCGGCGACCACGTGCGCCTCGCCCCCCTACAACCCGACCACCTGGACGCCCTTTGCGCCGTAGGCCTCGATCCGGCGTTATGGACCTGGAACCCGCGCCAGGTGACGAACCGGGACGACCTGGAGGCGTACCTGCAGGTCGCCTTCGAGGGCAGGGACCGGGCGAGATGTTGCCGTTCGTGATCGTCGAGCGGGCGACCGACACCGTCGTCGGCAGCACCCGGTACGGCGCCGTCGACCTGGCTAACAGGCGGTTGGAGATCGGGTGGACGTGGATCGGCCGACCCTGGCAGCGTACGGCCGTCAATACGGAGACCAAACTCCTGCTGCTCACCTACGCCTTCGAATCGCTCGGCTGCCAGCGCGTCGAACTCAAAACCGACGTGCTCAACGAAACCTCGCGACGGGCCATCCTGCGCCTGGGTGCGAAGGAGGAAGGGACGTTCCGAAACCACATGGTCGTCGCCGGCGGACGCGTGCGCGACACCGTCTATTTCAGCATCGTCGACACCGAGTGGGAAGACGTCAAACGCCGGCTGCAGGATAAACTGTCCCGACGGAGCCAGGCCTCGCCTAGAACGTGAAGTCGACGCCGATGCGGGGCAGCACCACGTCGGTGCGCGATTCCAGCACGTCGAACGTCACCTGGCCGTTTTCGCGCCGGATCGAGCCGCGTTTGAGGTACGAGGCATTGCCTCCGAGGAGATAGTCCGCCCCGACATGCAGGAGGAAGGAGGTCGTGTGACCCGTCTCGCTGGTGGTGCTGCCGAGGACGAAATCTACGCCGGCGCCGATGCCGTAGCTGGCCGCGATATCGTCGAAGTTGGTCGATGAGGCCACATCCTCGTCGGACCCGATGTCCTTGATGGACGTCTGGGTGAAGAGGTATTTGAATCCGAGCAGCGCCTGCGCGTAGGGCTGGACGCGGTTTGCCGTGGGCTGGAAGCGAAAGAAGAGGTGGCCCAGCGCGATATTGTTCGTGGTTTCGACGCGGACGCGGACGTCCGGGATCGTGGTGCTGAACGGCTCGGTCCGGCGCTCGAACCCGTAGACGAGGTAGCCGAGGTCTATCCCGAGCATCGCCGGCGAGGAGCCGAACTGCAGCAGCCCCATCCCGCTGATCCCGAAACCGGGATGCCCTACGCTGTCGGAGAAGTCACCCACGGGCACGCCGACGGCGAAATCGATCCCGGCGCGCGGTCGCACCTGGGCGGAGGCATCGAGAAGGAAGAACGTCAACGCCGCGAGTGCGAGGCTGCGAGGAAGCATCGTACGGACACGCATGGGAGGGTTCGGTGGTGGCAATGAGGGTGGGGTGGATGGATGGCGACGGATACGCAGGGGAAGGCCGGAGGATTCAGCCGCCTTCGAAACGCCGCGCATCAAAATAGCGATCTTCCGCGTCGGCGGGAAGCCCGAGGACGCGTTCGGCCAGCATCCGCCCGATGCGAAAGCCGTAGCCCATGCCGTGCCCCGTCAGCCCGCCGGCCCAGAAGGAACCCGGCATGTCCGGCACCGCGCCGATCACGGGCAGATGATCCGGAGAAAACCCCATCGTGCCGCTCCAGGGCCGCTCCACCCGCAGCGCGCCCGCCACCGGAAAATGCGCCTCGACATACGCTACGAGCGCCTGTTGCAGCGCCGGCGTGACGGCGTCCTCGAGACCGACCTCGACGTCGGCGAACAGGTGGCGCGCGCCGCCCACCAGCAGCCGGCCGTCGGGCATCTGGCGGATGTAGTAGAATCCTTCGTGCGAATAGACGGGCTCGTTCAGCCAGACGGGCACCGGGGCGGTGGCCAGCATCTGCGCGCGGACCGGACGCACATACGCGCTCATCCAGGGAAAAAGACCGGGGCCGTACGCGTTGAGCGCGAACACCGTCTGGCCGGCCTCGATGCGTCCGCCCGGCGTTTCCAGCGACACCCGACTCCCATCCCAGTCCGCCCGCACCACCCGCCGATGCTCGAGCAGGTTCGCGCCGCTCGCGCCGGCGATGGCGCGCACGAGGCGAACCGAGTCGACCGTACCGCCGGTCGGCACGTACATCCCCCCGTAAAACCCGTTTGCCTGGATGCGCCGGTGCAACGCGTCGGCATCGAGAAACTGCACCGGCTCGCCCTGCTCGCGGAGAAGGTTCGCCGAGCGCAGGAGCCGCTCCGCCTCGTCGGGCGTGCCGGCGACGGTCAGGCTCCCCGTCCGGGCCAGATCGAACCGTTCACCGTCGAACGCGCGTTCGACCCATGCCCGATTCTCGCCGGAGATGCGCCAGAGATAGGCGGCGACGTCGTTTCCATACCGCTCGATGTCCGAGGCATAGTCGGAGGCAGAACCCTGGAGCAAAAACCCGGCATTACGTCCGCTGGCCCCGCTGGCGAGGGCGCCGGCGTCGACGAGGGCCACGCGCAGGGAGGGGCGAAGCTGCCCCAGCCAGTAAGCGGTGGAGGCCCCGACGATGCCGCCGCCGACGACCGCCACGTCGGTGGATTGGACCGGGCCGGCGTTGCGATGCTGCCAGAATGAGATCGTGCCCATGCGTTCAGCCGTTTACGTCTACGACAAATCGCCCCGTCACGCCTCCGCGCATCAGGGCCTCGCAGGCCGCCGGCACGCCGGAAAGCGGCACCGTTTGGAGGTGGCGCTCGAACGTTTCGCTGCGGGGCAACGCGCTGAGACGGTCCCAGGCCTCCACGCGATCGGCGTACGTGCAGGTATTCGAGTCGATGCCCTGCAGGGTGACGCCGCGAAGGATGAAGGGGAACACCGTCGTGGAGAACTCCGCCGCGCCGGCGAGGCCGCACGCGGCCACGCAGCCGTGCCGCGCCGTCTGGCTGAGGATCGCGGCGAGCGTGTTGCCGCCGACCGAGTCGACCGCGCCGGCCCATCGCCCGGCATCGAGCGGCCGGCGAGGCCCCTGCCCCAGCTCGTCTCTTCCGATGACCTCCGCCGCGCCGAGATCGCGCAGGTAGGGTCCGGCGTCCGCCTTGCCCGTCGAGGCCGTGACGGCGTAGCCGAGGGACGACAGGATGCGGACGGAAAAGCTGCCCACCCCGCCGGTTGCCCCGGTCACGACGATGGGGCCGGCATCCGGCGCCACGCCGTGTCGTTCGAGCGCGAGGGCGGATAACATGGCCGTGAGGCCGGCGGTGCCGGCGGCCATGGCCTCGAAGGGCGTCATGGCCTCGGGCAGCGGCACCAGCATCGAGGCCTCCACGCGCTGGAGCTGGCTGTAACCGCCCCACCGCTCCTCGCCGATCCCCCAGCCGGTGCCGATCACGGCGCGGCCGACGGGGTAGCGCGGATCGTCCGAACCGATCACCTCGCCGGCGAAGTCGATCCCCGGGATAAACGGAAACGCGCCGCGCACGATCTTGCCGCGCCCGGTGACGGCGAGCGCATCCTTGTAGTTGATGGACGAGTAGGCGATGCGCACCGTCACGTCGCCGGCGGGCCACGCGTCATCGGCCACCGGGCGCACCCGGGCGTCCATACCGTCCGTCTTTTTTTCGAGGAAAAGCGCGTTCATGGTACCCAATGTCCCAAAAAATAGCCTTTAAGGTCAGGAGGCGGTCACGATGCGTTCGTGGCACGTGACATGGCGCAGGTTTGCGCGGCGATCGATGGGTGCGGGATGTTGGATGCAAGATGCAGGATGTTGGATGCAGGATGCAGGATGTTGGATGCAAGATGTTGGATGCAAGATGCAGGATGTTTGCCGGCAATTTTGCCCTGGATCGATGATCCTGCATCTTGCATCCCGTATCTCGTATCCCCCCTCCCCATGTGCCCTGAACGCGGGCCCGACCCTTACAGTTCGCTACCGGCAACAATTCGATCCGAGATTCGTCTCCAGCATAGACCAACCCGATGCCGGCCATGCCCGCACCCACGGCTTCGCGCCAGATAGTGTCCCGAATCCGCCTCGAAGGCAAACGTCCCTGCGACGCCACGCTGATGGGCCACGCCCCGTTCCGCATGGCGCTCGGGTGGACGCTGGCGCTGCTGGTGACGACGCTCGTCTTCCGCATCCCCTGGGCGCCGGGCGAAGCCTATCAGGGGTGGCGCACGGCGTCCTATCGAAATGACATCGAGCTGCAGCCGGCTCCCGAGGAAATCATCGAGAAACGGGAGATCGAGGGCGGACTCATTACGACGTTCGACGCCGAGCCGGAGGACGCCGAGGAGACGGAGAAAAAGGAGGAGGATACGAAGGGCGATGAGCCGGAAGCCATCATCCCGGAGCCCGTTTCGCGCGCGGTCGATCTCAAGCGCATGACCCAGCGCCCGATCCTGGAGTTCGCCGATCAATCGCCCCAGATCGAGGGCGGCATCGGGGCGCTGTATCTCAATATCCACTATCCGGCCGAAGCGCTCAAGGACAACGCGCAGGGCCGCACGGTGATCGAATTCGTGGTGGAGGAAGATGGAACGACGAGCCACATCACGGTGCTCCAGGCGCTCCATCCGGCGTGCGATTCCGTGGCGGTGAGCGCCATCCGGGGGACCCGGTTCGTTCCGGGCCGGCAGAACGGCGAGCTGGTCCGCGTCAAGATGCGCCTTCCGATCCGATTCCGCCTCCTGCAGCAGGGTCGGCCGGCAGACACTACCGATACCGGGACCTGATCAGCGCCGGCCGTTGAACGACGGCACCACGGCGGCTTCCACGGTCTGGTCTTCCGGCTCGACGCGCCCGCTTTCGAGATACCCCCGGTCTTCGGGCTCGAAACGGGGATCGGTGGTGAGCAGGATCTGGTCGACGTACAACCCGTCCTCGCGCATCCAGAGGTGCAAGGTGTGCATACCGGGACGGTCCACGTCCAGCATCGCCGCGCTGCGCCGGCCGCGCACGTCTCCCGTCCATTGCCAGCGATCGTACCGCTGCGTCTCGATCCGCAGCGCGGAGCGCTGCGCCACGCCGTCGAGCCCTACGTGCACCGAGTTGTCGTCGGTCCCCTCCGCCCAGACGCGCAGCCAGACATAATACGTGCCGGCGCGATCGAACCGCACCCCGTACACCAGTTCCGGGCTTCCGTGCCGGTCGGGCGCCTCGATCACCCGCCGGTGATCCGGGAGGGCGACCATGGCGCCTTCGCCCTGGTAGCCGGCGATATCGGTGCGCTTCTGCCAGAGCTGGCCCCGCGCCGGCTCGTTGGCGTCGAAGTGCTCGGCCTCGATGATGAGCAACCCCTCCACGGCATCGTATAAGCCGGCGTCGATGACGGGCACGCGATCCACGGAGAGCGCCCCGATGTCGATCCGGTCGCCGCTGACCCGGGATTGCCAGCGGCGCAGGCCGTTTCGATCGCCGTCGGCCAGCTTGAAGCTGCCGCTCGAACCATCCTCGGCCACTTCGAGCGTGCCGCGGATGCGGTAGGCGCTGCGCACGAACGTAGTGCTGCTCCAGCTGACCTCCATCTCCACGGTGTACATGCCGCGTATCGCGTTGAACTGCCAGGTGTCGACGTACGCAACACTCTTGCGGTCGTCGACGAACGGGTCGATGATTTCAATGATGCGATCGGCGGCGCGTTCGGCGAGCTGCCCGACTTCCGTCTGGCGCTCGTCATTGGTCTTCACGCGCACGGCGCGGCTGAGCGACGCGATGGCGCCGTCGATGCCGGCGAGATCCAGGTACACGTCAAACCGGATGGTGGCGCTCTGCCGATTGCGGAGTTCCGAGTCGAGCGCAAACTTGAAGTCGCGGTAGTTCGCGTCGCGCCCCAGATCGAAGCTCCCCTTTTCGCGGGCGAACGCGACCTGCACCGGCTCGTTCTCCCGGCCTTCGACATAGGCCTTGAGGCGGCCTCGCAGGCTGCGTTTCGGGCGTATCGGCTCCCAGTTTTCGGTGTCGTAGACCTGTCGCTCGAGCACGATGGGCAGTTCGTAGGTGCCGCGCTGCACGTCCTGTTCGAGGGGGTACGTGAGGTCCGGCGTGATCTGCACGCGTTTGGGAGACGCCAGCACCGAGGCCTGTTCGCACACGAGAAAGTCCTGCACCGTCCCGCACACATCGATCAGGATGCGTTCCTCGCTGCCGAGATCGGCATCGGGGATGTAGAGCGGGACGTTCGGGCCGGCGTACAGCGTGTCGTAGGCGGCATCAAGCATAAACACCACCACGCTGTCCGGGGCCACCGGCTCGTCGCCGCGCATGCGGGTCCGTTCGGCAAATACCGGCGTGACCCGCACGGAATCCCATCCCGAACGGGCCACCTGCAGATCGGCCATGACATAGTTGTGCCCGGGCCCGCATCCTGGCATCCCGACCAAAACCACGAGGCCGCATGCCAACCACCCTAACAACGGCATCAACGTCCTTTTCACGGCATTCCGGGTACCTAACGTACGGATCTCAGGCCCCCCCGCGCTCCGATCATCCGACGCGGGATTCGATCCGAGGCGATTTGCTGCATCGCGCATCGGGCATCGAGCGTCTGTCAGCGTGGATGTATGGCGGCCAGGGGGCATGTCGGTAAGGTAAGTCACTGATTGCGGCGAATCGCCCCATTGCTTCAAAGCAACCCGCGCTGCATCGCCCAGAGCAACGCGGTCATGTGGATCCCGTGCACGATTTCTCCGTCCATCATCGCCTCCAGGAGGTCGCCGGCGGGCATGCGGTGCACGCGGATCATCTCCTCCTGATCGAGCGCCTGCTCGGCGGAAGGGCTGGCATCGCGGGCCAGGTACAGGTAGGCATAGTTCGAATGGTTGCTCGGATCCGTCGAGCACCGCCCGAGAAAGGTCCAGTCAGCCGACGTATACCCCGTCTCTTCCACGAGTTCGCGCCGCGCCCCATCGAACGGATCCTCGTCCGGCTCGATGACGCCGGCCGGCAGCTCAAGACTAAAACGCCCGATCCCGTGGCGATATTGCTCCACCATCACCAGCTGCCCTTCGGTATCGAGACACACCGAAGCCGCCCAGTTGGGGTATTCGACCACGTGAAATTCTTCGATCTCATGCCCGTTGGGGAGCCGAACATGATCTTCGCGGACCTTCATCCACGCCCGATCCAACAAATACCGACGTTTTAAGACACTCCAGAGTTGCATGCGCGACAGGATGAGAAGACCACGACGCTCGGGGCCGGCGTCGAAATAGCGTGTGCGGTGTATTCTTGGTGCACCGGATTGATCCGATTCGGGGCCCGGCGACGGTCAGGTTTCCGACATGAAATTATCGCAAACCGTGTTCAGGATGCGCACGAGCTGCTCGTAGTCGGCATCGCTGTTCCCCTTCCACCCCACCCGGCGCAGTTCGAGAACGACCGGGAAGGCCTGCTCTACGAGGACGCGGCCGGCATCGGTGAGATAGATCCGGTAACTTCGTTTATCGGCGTCGTCGGGCCGTCGCTCTAGCAAGCCGCGGCGGCCGAGGAGGTCGACAATGCGGGATAGCGTCGCCGCGTGCTTGAAGCTGTGGCCGGCGAGGTCTTTCTGGGTGGGCCCGTCTTTCTCGTACAGGTTCGACAGCACGATCCATTGCTCGGGCGTGATGTCGATGCCGGCGTGCCGGAACGCACGCTGGTACTGTTGTTTGATGATCTTGTAGGTCTGATCGAGGTACGCCCCGAAGTTCTTCGTATTCGCGTAGTCCAGCATCGTACGATTCACGCTGTAGGAAAAGAACGCTGGATGATACGCGCCGGCCCGCAAGCGGGCAATCTTTGGCGGTTTCGGGATCAAACCTGGCTCCCGATTAGTTGCTACAGCAACTATAAGCACCAACCGGCCCGATGCCAGATCGCCCCCAGGCGAGGCCGGCCGGCGAGGAATAGTTGTTGCCCCTGCATCCCTTGATAACCACGCGTACGCATACCCCTTCCCGTTGGAAGCGCTTCCCGAACACCGAAGCTTGTGCTACGCGCCAGGATAGAACCCGAGCATCATGACTACCCATTCCGTACTGGACGAACCGACGGCCGGCGTCGAAGAGGATTTTTTGCCGATCAACGGCACGGACTATGTCGAATATTATGTCGGCAACGCGAAACAGGCGGCTCATTATTACCAGAGCGCCTTCGGTTTCCAGTTGATCGGCTACCGGGGCCCCGAAACCGGCTATCGGGCCACGGCCAGCTATCTGCTCCAGCAGGGCAAGATCCGGCTCATCCTCACGACGCCGCTGCGCCCCGGCAATTTCATCGCCGACCACATCTATCGGCACGGCGACGGGATACGGGACATCGCCCTCTGGGTGGACGACGCCGCGAAATCGTTCGAAGCCACGGTGAGCCGGGGCGCCGTTCCCGTGCGTGAGGTCACGGTGGACGAAGATGAACACGGTCATATCGTCACGGCGTCCATCGCCGCCTATGGCGACACGATCCATACATTTGTGGAACGCAAGGCCTACCGGGGGCTGTTCATGCCCGGCTTCGAGGCCCGCGAGAATCCGTACTGGAAGCCGGCCCCGATCGGACTGGAGTACGTCGACCACGTCGTCGGCAACGTCGATCTCGGGGACATGAACCGGATGGTCGACTTTTACGGGCACGTGATGGGCTTCAAGCAGCTCGTATCTTTCGACGACAAGGACATTTCGACCGAATATTCGGCACTGATGTCCAAGGTGATGTCGAATGGGAACGAGCGGATCAAATTCCCGATCAACGAGCCGGCGGAGGGGAAAAAGAAGAGCCAGATCGAGGAATACCTCGATTTCTACCAGGGCGCCGGCGCACAGCACGTGGCGCTCGCCACGAACGATATCCTGCACACCGTCACCGAACTCCGTAACCGCGGCGTCGAGTTCCTGCACGTCCCGACCACCTACTACGACGACCTGCAGGAACGCGTGGGATCCATCGACGAAAACCTGGGCGCGCTCCGCGACCTCGGCATCCTGGTCGACCGCGACGATGAAGGCTACCTGCTCCAGATCTTTACCAAACCCGTGGAAGACCGCCCGACCGTCTTTTACGAACTGATCCAGCGCAAAGGCGCCCGCTCGTTCGGCAAAGGCAACTTCAAGGCCCTCTTCGAAGCCATCGAGCGTGAACAGGCGCTCAGGGGGAATCTCTGAACGGCCGGCGGGGCTCGCTACGCGAGCTGTCAGGGCTCGCTACGCTCGCTGTCATTGGTCACTGGGCACTGGGCACTAGGCTTCAGGAACATGGCTCGCTACGCTCGCGGTCATTGGTCGAATGCGTCGCTCCATGCTGGCTCACTATACCAGCGCCCGATGACCAATGACCAGTGACCGCGCCCAAAGGGCGTAACGACCGCGCCCGAAGGGCGCCATGACCAGTGACCGCGCCCAAAGGGCGTAACGACCGCGCCCAAAGGGCGCCATGACCAGTGACCGCGCCCAAAGGGCGCCATGACCAGTGACCGCGCCCGAAGGGCGCAATGACCAGTGACCGCGCCCGAAGGGCGCAATGACCAGTGACCGCGCCCGAAGGGCGCTCCCCCTCCCCCTTACTCCTTTTTCTCGAAATCCAGCGCGGCGGAGTTGATGCAATAACGGAGCCCGGTGGGGTTGGGGCCGTCGTTGAAGACATGGCCGAGGTGGGCGCCGCACGACGTGCAGGTCACCTCCACGCGATGCATGCCGTGGCTGAAGTCGGCGTGCTCCTTCACCTTCTTGCGGTCCGTCGGCTGGTAAAAACTCGGCCAGCCCGAGCCGGAATCGTATTTCGTGTCCGCATCGAAGAGCGGCTCGTTGCACACGACGCAGCGATACATGCCGGCGTCCTTGTTGTCCCAGTACACGCCGGTGAATGCACGCTCGGTCCCCTTCTCCTGCGTCACGTGATACTGCTCCGGGGTCAGCCGGCTGCGTAGATCGGTCTCGTTCGATGGATGGCGCTTGTCCGTCATGATGATCGTACCGGATGATTTAAAAGGACGCCCTTTAGTACCCCGGATACGTCAATCGGTTACATCCTCGGGCCGGCAATTCGTCCACACCAAGTTGCTACAAAGCTCCCATCAGGTCTGTCGGTTTGGCGCATACGCATCCCCTACCTCGGGATGTACCATGGCTCGTCGTTTTGTATCGCGCCACGACGCCCTTCAGGCCTATTCCCGCGGAGCGCAAGGCTCCGAGAGCCCATGACCGTAACCGGCTACTCTGTCGCCTCGGTTCCCTACGCCATCCGGCGCCAGGCCCTTCGCCGTTATGCCGCCTTTGCGCTGGTATGCATGGCCCCCTTCTTCGTTCTGAGCGCCCGCTGCCGGCCGGTCCCGAGCCGGCAGGGCGTTCAGATCCTCGGCGAAAAGCGCCTCTGGCATCCCATCACGCTGCAAATGGACGGGCCGGCGGCCTCCGAGGTGGATGCGTACAACCCCTTTCTCAACTACCGGCTCGACGTCACCTTCACCCATAACGGCACCTCGTACGTCGTGCCCGGATACTTCGCGGCGGACGGCAACGCCGCCGAGACCAGCGCCATCGCCGGCTCGGTCTGGCGCGCGCATTTCGTGCCTGACGAAACCGGGGTGTGGACCTACGAAATCTCGTTCGTCGAAGGCCCGGACATTGCCATCGCCGACGACGCGTCCGGCGGCGCGCCGACGGCGTTTCACGGCCTCACGGGCTCCTTCACCGTGACCGACACCGACAAGGAAGGGCGAGACTTCCGCGCCGTCGGGATGCCGCGGTATGCCGACACGCGGTACATGCGGCTCGATAACGGCGACTGGTTTCTGGAGAATGGCTCGGGAAGCCCGGAAAACCTGCTCGCCGATCCGGAGATCGACGGCACCTACAACTTCGCCGGCGATCACCTGAAAACCTACAGCGCCCACCTCCAGGACTGGCAGGCGGGCGACCCCACCTGGAAGGGCAGCAAGGGCAAAGGGATCATCGGCGCGATGAACTACCTCGCCGGCAAGGGGATCAACAGCCAGTTCTTCATCACGATGAACGTCGAAGGCGACGGCAAGGATGTCTGGCCCTGGACGGCCTACACCGAGCGCTACCGCTTCGACGTCTCGAAGCTGGATCAGTGGGAAATCATCTTTTCTCACATGAGCGAAAAAGGCATCCTGCTCCACGTCGTCCTCCAGGAACTGGGGAACGAGTTTCTGCTCGACGGCGGCGAACTGGGGCCCCAGCGCCGGCTCTATTACCGCGAGATCATCGCGCGCTTCGCCCATCATCCACTCAAATGGAATCTGGGCGAGGAGCACAAGATCGAAGGAATCGGCAACACGGACGCCCAGCGCCAGGCGTATGTGGCGTACATCAGTGCGACCGACCCGTACAAGCATGTCATCACCATGCATTCGCAATCGGGCACGACGTTCTACATCGCGATCTATGGGCCGCTGCTGGGCAACGAAGCGTTCAGCGGCATGTCGCTGCAGGTGCACGGCGGCGAATTCGATGTCGCCGGCGACAAGACGTACAACTTCATCAAGGACTGGATCGGTCGCTCCACGGACGCCGGCCATCCCTGGATTGTCACGCTCGACGAGTGCTGCGGCTGGAACTCGGGCGTCGAGCCCGACACGAGCAATATGGACGCCGTCCGCCACTCCGAGATGTGGGGCAGCCTGATGGCCGGCGGCGCCGGCTACGACTGGTATCTCGGCTTCACCACCGAACAAAAACGCGACCTCAACCTCCAGGACTTCCGGATCTACGATTTCCTCTGGACCCAGTCCACCCACGCCCATACGTTCTTCACGACGTTCGTCCCGTTCCAGGAGTTGAAGGCCCAGACCGGCCTCACGCCGGACTATCAGAACCGGGTGCTCGCCATTCCGGGGTCGCTCTATGTCGTCTATCTCCCCAACGGCGGCACGACCACGCTGGACCTCGGGTCGACCAGCAAGACGTATCCGATCTACTGGTACAACCCCCGCACCGGCGGCAATCTGCAGACCGGCTCCAAGACCAACGTCAGCGGCCCGGGCGTCAAAACCATCGGGGATCCCCCGGAGGATCCCGAGCTCGACTGGGTGGCCGTCGTCGGCGTCCCGATTCGCACCGATATCCCGGGTACCCACCTGCCCGTCGCGTTGACGTCCTTCGACGCCGTGGCCGACGGCGGGGCGGTCGATCTGGTCTGGACCACCGCCAGCGAACTGAACAACGCCGGCTTCGAGGTGCAAATGCAGCGCGACCACACGTTCGAGACCGTCGACTTCGTGTCGGGTCACGGCACCTCCAGCGACGCCCATGTCTACCGATTCCGGACGCCGCAGCTCGCCCCCGGGTCGCACACCTTCCGGCTGAAGCAGATCGATTTCGACGGCGCCTTCGCCTACAGCCACACCGCATCGGCGCGGGTAGATCTCACGGCCAGCTACGCGCTGTCGCCGGCCTCGCCGAACCCGTTTAATCCACAGACCCAGTTTACGCTGACCGTCTCGCGTCCACAGCCGGTGACGATTGCGCTGTACGACCTGTTAGGCCGGCGGGTCGCCACGATCTTCGACGGCGAGATGCCCGCCCAGGAGGCCCGGCTGTTCCGCCTCGACGCCGGCGCGCTGCCGAGCGGTCGCTATTTCATCCAGGCACATGGCGCCTACTTCTCGACTTCGCAGTTGATCGTGCTGCAAAAATAGAACGTTACGCTCCGGGCGGCGCTGTCGTATCTTATCCCCCGGCTGCAGTCGGCATTTCCTTACAACAACGACCCGTTTCGCATCGCAACCTTGCCGGTGTTTTACACCGAACTTGGATCTGCGTGTGTCATCGACGCCTGCACTTCGTCCTTTCGATGCGCGGCCGTGGCCGTGCTTCACGTCGACTTACACGATCATGCTCAACGTGCTACATCGTCCGCCGGTCGCCTCGGGATGGCTGACCGTTTTTATCCTCCTCTGGTGCGCCATGCCATCCCGGGCGGGCGCCGCATCCTTCGATGACGCCGCGCCGGCGCCGGACCAACAGGCGGTGACCGTCACCGGCGAGTTGAAAAAGTGGCATACCGTCACCCTCACGTTCGACGGCCCCTCGACCTCCGAAACCGCCAGCCCCAACCCGTTCCGGAATTACCGCCTTAACGTCACGTTTACCAAAGGCTCCAAGACCTACGTCGTACCCGGCTACTACGCGGCCGACGGCAACGCCGGCGAAACCAGCGCCACGAGCGGCGCCAAGTGGCGCGTCCACTTCACGCCGGACGAAACCGGAACGTGGAACTACAGCGTATCCTTCGTCACCGGCACCGACATCGCCGTCAGCACCTCCGCCGGCACGCCGACCTCGTTCAACGGCACCTCCGGCTCGTTTACCATCGCGGGGACGGACAAAACCGGCGACGACTTCCGCGCGCGGGGTCGGCTCCGCTACGCCGGCAAACACTACATGAAGCTCGACAACGGGGACTGGTTTATCGAAAACGGTTCAGGCAGCCCGGAAAACCTGCTCGGGGATCCTGACTTCGACGGGACCTTCAACTTCGCCGGCGACCACCTCAAAACGTACAGCGCCCACATCCAGGACTGGAAGACGGGCGATCCATCCTGGAAAGGAGGGAAAGGCAAGGGGATCGTCGGCGCCATGAACTACCTCGCCGGCGAAGGCATCAACTCGCAGTTTTTTATCACAATGAACGTCGAGGGCGACGGCAAGGATGTCTGGCCCTGGACGGCCTACGAAGAGCGCTACCGCTTCGACGTGTCCAAACTCGATCAGTGGGAGATCCTCTTCACCCACATGAACAACAAGGGCATCCTGCTCCATGTCGTCCTACAGGAACTGGGGAATGAGTTTTTGCTTGATGGCGGAGACCTCGGCCTCCAGCGCAAGCTCTACTACCGGGAGATGATCGCCCGCTTCGGGCACCACAACCTGAAATGGAATCTGGGCGAGGAGCACAAGATCGAGGGCATAGGCAACACGGATGCGCAGCGCATCGCGTTTACGGGGTACATCAACGCGAACGACCCGTACAAGAGCATCATCACGATGCACTCGCAGGCCGGCACGGACAAATACCTGCTCATCTACGGCCCCCTCCTGGGTAACCCTGCCTACAGCGGCATCTCCTTCCAGATTCACGATGGCGAATGGGATGTCGCCGGCGACAAAACCTACAACCGCATTACCGAATGGCGCGACTACTCCACCGACGCCGGCCGGCCGTGGATCATCACGCTGGACGAATGCTGCGGGTGGAACGGAGGCGTACGGCCGGACGAGTCCAACATGGAGGCCGTCCGAAAATCCGAGATGTGGGGCAGCCTCATGGCCGGCGGCGCCGGGTTCGACTGGTACCTCGGGTTCGATGTCGATAAACGTGACCTGGAACTGGAGGACTTCCGGCGGTACGACTTCCTCTGGGAGCAATCCACCATCGCCCACACGTTCTTTACAGCGTACCTGCCCTTTCAGGACATGGAGCCCAAAAGCGGCCTCGCCCCGCTCTACTCGAACCGCGTCTTCGCCAAAACAGGCTCCATTTACGCGGTATACCTGCCGAACGGAGGTACCACCACGCTCGACCTCGGCGCTACCGTCAAGACCTACCCCGTCCAGTGGTATAATCCGCGCACGGGCGGCGCGCTGAAAAACGGGACGGTCACGTCGGTGTCCGGACCGGGCGTCAAATCGATCGGTAGCCCGCCTTCGGAGACGACCAAAGACTGGGTGGCCATCGTGGGTGATCCGCTCGACGGTCCGGTTGACCCGCCACCGCCTCCGCCGCCTCCATCCACCGCCGGCGCCTTCCTGGAATCCGGGGGCCAGGTGGTCATAGAAGCCGAACACTACGCCGCCTCCATCCCACGCGGCGGCCAGGAATGGCTCCTCAAATCCGATAAAACCGGCTTCAGCGGCGATGGCGCGATGGCGGCCCTTCCGGATCTGAATAAAAACCTCTATTCGTTTGTCAACACCAGCCCGGAGATGATCTTTGACGTGTCGTTCGGCACCACCGGCACCTACTACGTGTGGCTGCGGATGTGGGCGAATAACGCTGATGACAACCGGGTACATGTAGGACTCAATGGGCAGTCCTCCAACGCCGCGTCGTTTATGGTGACCAACACCTACAACACGTGGACGTGGACCCGCACGCGTCTGACTTCGAGTACGGCCACGCTGGGCGTCAACAGCGCCGGCACACACACCATCAACGTGTGGATGCAGAAGGACGAAGCGTATGTCGATAAGATCGTCCTCACCACCGACGCCGGCTTCACCCCCACCGGCGCCGGCCCCGCGGAAAGCCCGCGCGAAGGCGGCGAGGATCCGCCACCGCCTCCGGGCGATGCGCCGGCCGTGACCAGCCTGACGCTTATCAACGCGGTGACCGATCTGCCGATCGCCGGCTACGACCCGATCCCTGCCGGCGCGACGCTCAACCTCGCCACGCTGCCGACCCGCAGCCTCAACATTCGGGCCAACGTAAACTCCCTCACGAAAAGCCTGATTTTCGGTTACGACACGAACGATACCTACCGCAAGGAATCCCTGGCGCCCTTCGCGATCGGCGGTGATGCTTCGGGCAACTACAGCGCGTGGACGCCGGCGACCGGCTCGCACGAGGTGCGCGCCACGCCCTATGGCGGGACCAGCTTCACGGGCGCCGTCGGCGCCACGTACAGCCTGTCGTTCAGTGTGATCGACCCGTCGTCTGCTTCCAAAACGGGCGCCGTCGATGCCTCGCTCGCGATGGAGGCCGTCCCGCTCGTCTTCGCCATCGAGAGCGCCTACCCCAACCCGTTCACCGAGCGCGGCGAAGTCGTCATCACGGTCGACCGCGACCAGGTCGTGCAGGTGAGCCTGTACGACGTCCTCGGGCGGGAAATCGGGACGTTATTCGCCGGCACGCTGGAGGCCGGCGTCCGCCACCGCATCGCCGTGGATGGCGCATCGCTCGCGCCAGGCCTCTTCGTTGTCCGCGCCCGCGGCGAGACGGAGGCCCTGCAACGGATGCTCGTCCACGCCCGCTAGCCCAGACAAGATGGGCGATGCGGGATGCCAGGCCTCAAGCCATCATCCCGCATCGCTCATCCTGCATCCCGCATCCTGCATCCCCACATCCTGCATCCCGCATCCTGCATCCCGCATCCTGCATCCCGCATCGCACATCCCACCCCATCTCCCCATCCGAAACATTTCCCCCCCTCGCTCTTTGACACAGGCTGACGCATAGATTTCTGCCTCATCCAAAGGTCCAGTATGTCTACCATCGCCGAGTCTCTCGCTCGTGAGCTGTCACTCGAAACCTGGCAAGTCAACCATACCCTCGAACTCTTCGCAGACGGCGGCACGGTGCCATTCGTCGCCCGGTACCGAAAAGAGCGGACCGGCGGGCTCGACGAAGTCGTGCTGCGCACCCTGCAGGACCGGCATGCCTACCTCACCGAACTCGCGGATCGCAAACTGGCGATCCTCAAGTCGATCGAGGAGCAGGGCAAGCTGACCGACGAACTCAGGAAGCAGATCGAAGCCTGCGAACAGAAGGCCGAACTCGAGGATCTGTATCTCCCCTACAAGCCGAAACGCCGGACGCGCGCCACGCAGGCGCGTGAAAAAGGCCTCGAGCCGCTGGCGGAATGGATCAAGTCGCAGAACACGGCCGCGCCGCTGAGCCAGCCGCTCGACGAGGCGGCCCGGGCCTACGTCGACCCCGAGAAAGGCGTGGCCACGCCCGAAGAGGCGCTGCAGGGTGCGGCGGACATCATCGCGGAAGAGATCTCCGAGAAAGCGGACCTGCGGGCCTACATCCGCGACTTCCTCTTCAAGACCGGCGAGTTCACCTCCTCGATCAAGAGCGATTATCCGGAGGGGACCACCCAGTTCGAGAACTACCGCTCGTTCAAGGCGCCCGTCAAGTCCATCGCCGCGCATAACATGCTGGCCCTGCGGCGCGGGGAAGCCGAAGGCATCCTCTTCATGGAGCTGACGTTCGACGAGGCCCATGTGCTGACGTTTCTCGGCGAAAAAGAGATCGTCAGCAGCGACGACACGCTGCACGCCTTCTACACCACGCTGATCGCCGACGCCTTCAGCCGGCTCATGAAAAACCCCATCGTGGGCGACATCCGGCTGCAGAAGAAGCAGGAGGCCGACGAGGAATCGATCACGACCTTTGCCGCCAACCTGCGCGAATTGCTGCTCGCCAGCCCCGCCGGCATGCGCCCGACGCTCGGCATCGACCCCGGCTTCCGGACGGGCTGCAAGGTGGCGGTGCTCGACGCGACCGGCAAGTACCTCGCCTATCAAGCCATCTTCCCCCATACCGGATCGGGCAAACGCGAAGAAGCGAAAGCCGCGCTCAAACGCATCATCGCGACGCACCAGATCGAACTCATCGCCATCGGCAACGGCACCGCCGGCCGCGAGACGGATCAGTTCGTGAACGAAGTCATCGCCGACATGCCGGCGCCGCCGATCAAGGTGATGGTCAACGAATCGGGCGCCTCGGTGTATTCGGCGAGCGAAGTCGCCATCGAGGAGTTCAGCGAACTCGACCTCACCATCCGCGGCGCGATCAGCATCGGACGCCGGCTCCAGGACCCGCTCGCGGAGCTGGTCAAGATCGACCCCAAGTCGATCGGCGTCGGGCAATACCAGCACGATGTCGACCAGACGCGGCTGCGGCAGAAACTGGAGGAGACGGTCGAGAGCTGCGTCAACTTCGTCGGGGTCAACCTGAACACCGCCTCGAAGGAATTGCTCCGGTTCGCCTCGGGCATCACGCCGGCGCTGGCCAAGAGCATCGTCGACTACCGCAATGCCAACGGCCGCTTCAGCCGCCGCGAGCAGCTGATGGACGTGCCCCGCTTCGGACCCAAGGCCTTCGAGCAGGCCGCCGGCTTCCTCCGCATCCCCGAAGGCGAAAACCCGCTCGACAACACGTCGGTCCACCCCGAACGCTACGACGTGGTCTCCCGCATGGCGGCGGACCTCAACGTGCCGATCGAGACCATGACCCGCGTGCCGGAGCGGCTGAAAGAACTGAAGCTCGACCGGTACAAGTCCGACGAGATCGGACTGCCGACCCTGCAGGACATCATCGACGAGCTCAAGAAACCGGGCCGCGACCCGCGCACGGCGTTCACGTACGCGACCTTCCGCGAGGATGTCACCGAAGTGAAACACCTCCAGGTGGGGATGATCCTGGAAGGCTCTGTCACCAACGTGACCAATTTCGGGGCGTTCGTCGACATCGGGGTGCACCGCGACGGGCTGGTGCACGTTTCGCAGATGGCGAACCGGTACGTGAGCGACCCGACGGAGGTGGTGAAGGTCGGCCAGGTCGTCAAGGTCCGCGTCACCGAAATCAACGAAAAGCTCAACCGCATCGGGCTTTCGATGAAGCTCGAGGACAAGCCCGCGCCGGCCGGCAAGCAAGGCGGCGGCAAAAACCGGGGCAAGGACAAGGGCAGGGGCAAACCCGAGGCGCCGCACCATACGCTCGAGGATCTGGTCAAGAAGTTCAACGCCCGATGAGCGCCCTCCCCGACAGTTTCCCGTTCGGTCAGCAGATCGCGTGGCAGCCGAATCCTGACTGGATCGAGGAGAGCAACCTGACCGCGTTCATGCGCCGGCACGGGATCGCCGATTACGACGTCCTCCTCGAACGCGCGGCATCCGACATCGCCTGGTTCTGGGATGCCGTCATGGACGACCTCGACATCCAGTTTTACCGCAAGTACGACCGGATCGTCGACCTCAGCCGCGGACCCGAATTTCCCGCGTGGTGCGTGGGTGGCGAGCTGAACATCGTGCACAACCTGCTCGACAAGTGGCAGGCGACGGACGTGCGCGACCGCATCGCGTTTCGATCGGAAGGCGAAGACGGTGAGACGCGCACCTATACCTATGCGGAGCTGGACCGGGAAGTGGGCCGATGCGCCAACGCCCTGCGGTCGCTCGGGCTCGGCAAGGGCGATGCGATCGGGCTGTACATGCCGATGACGCCGGCCCTCTGCGTCGCCTTCCTGGCCATCGTCAAGATCGGCGGCGTCATCCTGCCCCTCTTCAGCGGCTACGGCCCGAGCGCCATCGCGACCCGGCTCAACGATGCCGGCGCCAGCGCCCTCTTCACCGCCGACGGCGCGTTCCGACGCGGTCAACGCGTCCCGATGAAGCACACGGCCGACGAGGCCCTGCGGGACGTCCCGTCCGTCCGCCACGTCATCGTCGACCGCCGCGCCGGCATCGACGTGGCCATGCAGGCCGGCCGGGATATCTGGTGGGACGATCTGGTCCCGGGCCAGTCCCCCGACGCCGCCACCGAGCGCACGTCCGCCGAAGACGTCGTGATGATCATCTACACCAGCGGGACGACGGGCAAACCCAAAGGCGCCGTCCACACCCACTGCGGCTTCCCGATCAAGGGCGCGCAGGACATGTACCACAGCATGGACCTCAAGCCCGGCGACGTCATGTACTGGATGAGCGACATGGGGTGGATGATGGGGCCGTGGCTTGTCTTCGGCACCCTGGCGATCGGAGCGACGATGGTGTTCTACGACGGCGCGCCGGATTATCCGGATGTCGACCGCCTCTGGGCGATGGTGGAGCGGCATGGCGTCACGCACCTCGGGCTCTCGCCGGTGCTGATCCGCGCCCTGATGGTGCACGGCGTGGAGCCGGTGAAGCAGCACGACCTGAGCCGGCTCCGCGCCGCCGGCTCGACCGGCAGCCCCTGGGACCCCGACAGCTGGCTCTGGCTCTTCCACAACGTCCTCGACGGAACGAAGCCCATCCTCAACTATTCGGGCGGCACCGAGATCAGCGGGGGCATCCTCTGCGGCAACTTCTTTAAACCGCTCAAGCCCTGCGCGTTTTCGGGCCCCGTTCCGGGGATGGACGCCGACGTGGTGGACGAGACCGGCCGGCCCGTCCGCGGCGCCGTCGGCGAACTCGTCATCCGACAGCCCTGGATCGGGATGACGCGCGGCTTCTGGGGCGACAAACAGCGATACCTCGATACCTACTGGGGGCGGTTTGAGGGGCTGTGGCTCCACGGCGACTTCGCCGCCATCGACCGCGACGGGCTCTGGTACATCCTCGGCCGCAGCGACGACACGATCAAGGTGGCCGGAAAGCGGCTGGGGCCGGCGGAGGTGGAAGCCCTGCTCAATGCCCACGACGCCGTGGCCGAAAGCGCCGCCATCGGCGTCCCGCACGACATCAAGGGCGAGGAAGTCGCGGCGTTCTGCGTCCTGAAACCGGGCGTCACGCCGGACGAGACGCTGCGCGCCGCGTTGATCCGACGGATCGTCGACGAACTGGGCAAGCCCCTCAAGCCCCGTGCTATTCTCTTCGTCTCCGCCCTGCCGAAGACGCGCAACGCCAAGGTGATGCGCCGGCTGATCCGCGCCACCTACCTCGGCTTCGATCCCGGCGACGTCAGCAGCCTGGAAGACCCCACCACCCTCGACGCGATCCGGGCCGCACAGTGACCCGCCCGGGGGCTCCCCCTGAAAACACAAACGCGGCGCCCGACCGGAGTCGAACGCCGCGCTGCAGGCCGAAGCCGTATGGGGTATCGCTCAGCGGCTGCCGCCGATCGGAATGCGAATGCCGGCGCTGATCACCAGCTGGTCGAAATCCGAAAGGACGTATTTCACTTCGCCATACAGGTTGCCGAACGGCATCCCGTACTCGCCGCCGGCACCGACGTTGAGGCCGAGTTCGGTCGACGAGGCGTCAAACCCGAAACCCGGAATCTCGGGAATGTCGAAGTCCGACTTGATCGTGTAGTTGGCGATGTTGATGCCGCCGAGGGCGTAGACGAGGAATTCCTCCGTCGTCATGAAGATGTAGTGGCCGTTCAGGTTGATCGTCCAGAGACGCGTCGAACCCGAGCCGAAGTCGTCTTTCAGGAAGAAGATGACGTCGGCCGCGCCACGGATCTTCCCTTCCTGGGCTACCGGCAGGTTGGCATTGAGTTGAAGACCGATCTTTTCGATCTCCGTGCCGAAAGCCAGGCCGGCGCCAACCTGGAGCTGTGCCTGTGCCGCCATGGGCCGGATGGCCAGGAAACCCAGTATCGACAGCACCAGCAAGGACGTGCGAATGTAGGTGGTGCAATTACGCATACGTGTGACTGATTTTGTTATGACAATGTGACCTCTAGTGCAAGGTGCCTCGCGGGCGCGGTACAGGGGCCATGGGTGACGCCTGACGTGGTGGTGGGCGCAACGCGGAGAACCTGGTACAGGGCCAGGTTCGGGACCATAGCACGCAGTTGCATGTATGATCAGGCGAAAGCAATATACAGCGGGCGAAGAAAGAGTACACCCCCCGCACAGAAACTGCATAATAGACGGTTTCAGTGCCCCACCGGGTGGCCACCGCCGCCGCATCCAGTGGACAGGCATGGCGAGACGAGCCTCCTGAAACCCCGAATTCCAGCCATATCGGGCATCTCTCCCGGCATGGCGCGGCAATTGCCGCGAGACGAGAAACGCCTCACGTTCCCAACAGACGCATGCGACCGATTCGAATCCTGATAGCAGGCCTTCTGCTCCTCGCTGCCGGCATAGCGCCGGCCTTCGCGCAACCCCAACCCGCCGCCGTGCTGACCGGCACCGTCGTCGACGACTCCACCGGCACCCCGCTCGCCGGCGTCAACGTGTTCATCGCCTCGTCGATGATCGGTACGACGACGGACGGCGAGGGCCGCTACCGGCTCGAGAAGGTTCCGCTCGGGGCGCAGCGCCTCTACGTCTCCAGCATCGGGTTCGAGCCGCAGGCGCGGGACATCATCCTCCGTGAATCGAAACTGTACACCTTCGATTTCCGCATGGCCGAAGCCGTCGCCGAGCTGGGCGAGATCACCGTCGAGGCCAAGGGCGACAAGCGTTGGGCCCGCCGGCTCGAGCGGTTCACCAGCCTGTTCATCGGCGAGACGCCCAACGCCCAGGAGACGAAGATCCTCAACCCCGAGGTGCTCGATTTCGCGGACAAGGGCGGCACGCTGCTGGCTTTCGCCGGCGAGATCCTCGTCATCGAAAACCGGGCGCTCGGCTACAAGGTGCAGTACTTCCTCAAGGACTTCGCGGCCGAACCCACCCGTACCCGGTACGACGGCGAGCCGCTGTTCGAGGAACTGACGCCGGCCAACGCCGAAGAAGCCGCGATGTGGGAGGAAAACCGCCGCAAGGCGTTCTACGGCTCGGTGCGGCACTTCTTCCTCGCGGTGCTCTCCGGCCGGGCCAAGGAGCATGGCTTCGAGACGTTCCAGCGGGCCAAACCCGCCGGCGCCGCCGGCCAGGGCACGTTCAGCTCCGCCGGAAACGGCCTCGACACGCGCGTTCCGTACGATCCTGCCTCGATGCTCAAACCGGGCGACAATCCGAACGAAAAGGTCCTCGACTTCGAGGGCGCTATCGAGATCGTCTTCAAGGGCGAACTGGAGGACGAGTCCTACGCCCGATGGCAGCAGCAATACGGCGGTGTCGGCGGCAAGCGAAACGACCGGCTCCAGCGCTCGCTCATCTGGCAGGAAGACGGCCCGACGATCATCGATTACAAGGGCGACATCCTCAATCCGTACGGTGTCACGGTCTCGGGCTATTTCGCCTTCGAGCGCATCGCGGACGAGTTGCCCAAGGAATACCGGCCGTCGCGGTAACGGCCGGCGGGGATACCATCGGGGGTTAATGCGTACTACCAGGGCACCAGCATGGCAAGGCCCGTGTCCCCACGCATCATCCCATCCCGCTTCATCCCCGGCATCCTGGCGCTGCTTCTGGCCGCCGGCTTCGTAGCCGAGCTTCGCGCCCAGGACCTGCCCTACCGCACGCTCTCCGGCGCGGTGAAAAGCGCGGATACGGGCGAGGCGTTGCCCGGCGTGCATGTCTTCATCGGCCGCACGATGATCGGCACCGTCACCGACGCGGATGGACGCTACGAACTCGCCCGGGTGCCGTACGGCAAACACAAGCTGTGGGCCTCGATCGTCGGGTTCGAAACGACATCCAGAGACATCGCCGTCGGCGACACCACCCGGGCCGCGTTCGACTTCGAGCTGCCCACGGCCGTCATCGAGATCGGCGAACTGACGGTGGAAGCGAAGCGGGACCGGCGCTGGCGCAAACGCTTCGAGACCTTCGAGCGGCTGTTCATCGGCGAGTCGCAAAACGCCGGCGAAACCGTCATCCTCAACCCCGAAGTGCTGGATTTTGACGCCAGCTGGGTGGGATCCTTCAGGGCGAGCGCCGCCGGCCCGCTGCTCATCGAAAACCGCGCGCTGGGCTACCGCATCCAGTACTTCCTGAAAGAGTTCGAGCGCGAAGGGGGCACCATCCGGTACGACGGCGACCCGCTCTTCGAGGATCTGGAGCCGGCGTCGCCGGAGGAAGCCGCCTACTGGGAGGAAAATCGGCGCACCGCTTTTTATGGCTCGCTGCGGCACTTCCTGCTCGCCCTCTGGGATCGCCGGTCCGAAGCCGAAGGATTTGAGCTTTACCGGATCCCCTCCATCGAGGATTTCAACCGAAACGACCGCCGGTTCAGCATCGAGCCCGACGAACTGTTTGTACCTGCCGGCATCCCCACCGAGCGGCTGCTCACCTTTCACGGGCTTATCGAGATCACCTACACCCAGGAACGGGAAGAGCAGAAATTCCTCTCGTGGCAATCCGGCTCACCCCACCGTCCGCTGCGGGATCAACGCTCCTGGATTCGCCTCACCGACGGCCCCACGGAAGTGGACGATCAGGGCGAGATCATCGACCCCTACGGCGTGACGGTGTACGGGTATTTCGCCTTCGAGCGGATGGCCAATGAGGTGCCGAAAGAATACCGCCCGGAGGGGAATACCTATCGCAAAACGGACCTGACAAAATGAGGGCTCTTCGGAGGCAAGGCGGATGGTCGAGACGCGTCCGATATCCCGCATCCCTTCACCGTGCCCCGTGGCACGCCGTCGCCCCGCTCAGGTCGCATCCTTGAAATGCCGGATTCGGGGCGGATGCGTGGCGAGAATGCCGACGACATCGAAGCGGCAACGGGCGTCGTCCAGCCGGTGTTCGTGCAGGTAGTGGTCCGCGGCAACCTCCATCTTCGCGAGCTTGCGGGGGTCGACGGCTTCTTCGGGGGCGCCGTATGCCATCGTGCGCCGGAGCTTGACCTCGACAAAGACGACGGTTTCGATCCCATGCTCCTCGTGCCGGCAGATAAGGTCGATTTCTCCGCCTTTCGCGCGGTAGTTGCGTTCGACGACGCGGTATCCCCGGGCCTCCAGATATTCCGCCGCGATCGCCTCACCGCGGCTTCCCTTCTCCTGATTCGAGGCCATGGGCTCCGCCGGCGGTTACTCCACTTCCTTCAGCACCAGCGTCCGCGCCAGCTCGATTAGCTCCTTCGCATCGCTCATGCTGCGCTCCTTGATAAAGGGAAACAGCGCCTGGGAGAATCCCTCGAAGACCTGCATGAGGTCGATCAGGTTGTCGATCCGCTCGCAGAACTGACGCTCGTTGTCGTCCGGGCTTTCGCAGGCACCCTCTTCGGTCGTCACGAGCATCTTGCGACATTCCTGCAGCTGCTGCATCACGGGCTGGATTTCCCGCTTCTCACGCTCGCGGATCACGCGCGCGGTGATCTTCCAGACATCCTTCTCCGCCGTGTAGAAATCCTTGCGGGAGCCGGCCTGATGCACCTTTCGCACCAGGTCCCACCCGATCAGCGAACGCAGGTTCATGTTCGCATTGCCCCGGCTGATCTGGAGCCGTTCCATGATCTCGTCGGTGTCCAGCGGTACCTCGGAGGCATACAGGAGCGCGTGGATCTGCGCCATGGTCCGATTGATACCCCACCGAGAAGCCATTTCACCCCAGAAGAGTATAAACCGATTTAATGCCTCCTGGTGGTTGGTGCTGTAGGCTGGTGTGTGTTCGGCCTGAGACATGTTGGGATTCGGCGGAGCAGCAGCGGAAGGCAAACGCGCATGGCTTGAAAAAGCACCAGCGAGAGCGGCGTGGAAGCTCTCGGGATCCCGCGCGCCATGTTGCTGTTCAGACCGGATTGTTCGATTTCAGTTCCGCACTTTTCCTATTTTCAATAAATTCTGAAAGCTGATCGATCCGGAGTTTTTCGTAGATTCCCGGCGACCTGGCACGGAGCCTCATCGGTTTTTTCTGTGAATCGCATTCTAACGTTAACGACAGATTTCGGCGTTCGCGACGCCTATGTCGCGAGCATGAAGGGGGTGATTCTGGGGTTAGCCCCTGAAGCGCGGTTGATCGACATCACCCACTCCATCCGTGCCCACGATATCATGGAGGCCGCGTTCGTGTTGCGCAACGCGGTCGATTTTTTCCCCGCCGGCACGGTGCATCTCGCCGTGGTGGACCCGGGCGTCGGCTCGGACCGGCGCCCCGTCGCCCTCCGCGCCGGCGATCGCTGGTTCGTCGGGCCCGACAACGGCCTGTTCTCGCTCGTCCTCACCGACCGCACCATCGACGAGCGGGTCGTGCTCGACCGGCCGGCCTACTGGCGTACGCCCGCTCCGAGCCATACCTTTCATGGCCGCGACATCTTTGCCCCGGCGGCGGCGCATATTCTCCGAGGCACCCCCCTCCGCGATCTCGGTACCCCCATCGAGGCGCTCAAACCGCTCCACTGGGCGCTGCCGATCGACGACCAGCAGGGCATCCAGGGATGGGTCGTCCACGTAGATCGGTTCGGAAATTGCGTGACCAATATCTCGCGCGCCCTGTTCGACGACCGCCGGAAGGATCGCTCGGTGAAATGCTACATCGGATCCACGATCATCGATGGCGTCGCCTGCACCTACTCGGACGCCCAGGCCGGCGAACCGCTCATGCTGTTCGAAAGCAGCAATCATCTGGAAATAGCCGTAAACAACGGGAACGCCGCCGAATTGCTGGGCATTCGCAAAGGAGGCTCCGTGAATGTAGTTTTCATCGACGAACGTACCTGAGCGCACTCGTTCTCTCGCCCATCCCTGTTCACCGGATTATCGCCGCATCATGTTTCCCGCCACCGACCTCTCTTCCTTTTTGCTTTTTGCGGATGCCGCGCAGGGTACGGACGACGGCGAGGCGCACGAACTGCTCCGGCATCTGGAATCGATGTACACCCTGGCGCAGGTCCTGACGCTGGACGCCGACCAGGCCGCCCGGCTCGTCGAGGAAACCTATCTGGCGGCGCTGGACGCCGGCGCCGTCGAGGGATCCGATGCGGTCGACCGGTCCTGGCTCTTCGCCCGCATGCGCGCGATCCACGCCGGCCAGCAGGAGGCGACGGTTGCCGACGCCGCCGCAGAGGCCGACGGCGAAAAACCCCGGCTATTCGCGCATCAGCACAACATCAAGCAGCGTCTCGTCGATCCGTTCCTGCGCAACGCGGCGCCCGTCGCCTTCGCCTCGCTCGAAGAACGCGACCGGATGATCCTCATGCTGTGCGATGCGGAGCGGATGTCGTGCGCCGACGCCGGCCGCATCCTCGGCGAGGCCGGCGAGGTGGTCTGCCGGCAGCTCGATTTCGCGCGCTCCGCCTTCCAGTTCGCCGTCGTTTCACAGGCCTCGCCGATGATTCGCGACCTGCTGAACACCTTCGACCGGGAAGAGTGGGTACCGTCCACCCTGCGTCGTGCCATCAAGGCCGAGTTCGGCAACGTGCCGCCCACGCTCGAACCGTCCATCAAGGCCACGCTCAACGCGCCGCCGATTTTGCAGGCGCTCGCCCACGAGGCTGCCGACCGCGAGGCGAAGAGCCACACCTCGCGGGAAGACGTATGGATCGGGCGATTCAAACGCTTCATCGCCCCGATCATGCTCATCGTCACCGCCGGCCTGGTCGGCTACATCGGCTCCGAAGTGCTCATCAAGCCAGCCGATCCGAACGTCATCACCCTCGCGGTCCGACACGTCGACAAGGTCTCGGTGGCCGAGACGACGGAAGTGCCGGAGGAAGCCGAGCGCTTTATCCAGGACCGGCTGAACTGGAAGCTGCACGTTCCGACGATCGAAAACGCGACGCTCGTCGGCGCCGGCACGGCCGAACTCGCACACGACGTGTTCGTGCCGGCCTTCGTCTACGCCGACGGGGACGCGGCCGACCGGCTGGTCGTCTATGCCTTCACTTACGCGCTGCTCGACCGGTATGCCGACCGCCTCTTCCTGGAACGCAACATCCTCACCGCCATCGCCGACGACAGCCATTTCGACCTGTACAGCATGTCCGACGAGCACAAGATCGTCATCTGGCGCCGCGCCGACGACATTTTCCTCGCCGTGACAACAAGCGATCCGACCGCGCTGAAAGACCGCATTCAGCGCCCCTGAGGCGCCGCCGGCAGCGTGATCCGGAACGTCGTTCCTTCGCCGAGGCGGGACTGGAGGACTTCCAGGCTCCCGCCGTGGTATTCCTCGACGATCCGTTTGGCGAGGCTCAGGCCAAGCCCCCATCCCCGCTTCTTGGTGCTGTAGCCGGGGCGAAACACGTTCTTCCACTGCCGGCGATCGATCCCCTTGCCGGTGTCCTGCACGTCGATGTGCACCCGCTGTCCCTCCCGGGTTGCGGCAAGGGTGATGGCGCCTTCCTCGGACTCGATCGCGTCGAGCGCGTTCTTCAGGAGGTTTTCGATCACCCACTCGAAGAGCTCGGTATTGAGCGGAACGGCGATGTCCGGGGCGACCTGCGCCTCCAGCCGGACACGCCGGCCGACGCTCGGCATCCGCCGGCGGATGTACTCCACCATGCCCATGATGACGGGCTCCAGCGGCGTTTCGAGGAGCTGGGGGCGGGAGCCGATGTTGGAGAAGCGGTTGGCGACGCGTTTCAGCCGGCTTACGTCCTTTTCGATCTCCTCGACCGCGGAGCCCCGCTGGGCTTCGTCGAGGTCGGGCATCCGCAGCAGTTCGATCCAGCCCATGAGGCTCGATATCGGCGTCCCCAGCTGATGGGCCGCCTCCTTGGCCATGCCCACCCACAGGTTGCTTTGCTCGTTGCGGCGGATGTACGAGAAGCCGAAATACCCCACCGAGATGAACAGCCCGACGATCAGCAGCTGAACGTAGGGAAAGATGCGCAGTTCACGGATGAGGCGGGATTCGTTGTAGTGCACGTATTGCCTGAGGTTGCCGTGCACGGGATCGTCGATTTCGATCGGGATCGGCGGATTCGCGGCGTCCATTTCCCGCTGGTACGCCGCCAGCAGCTGCACGGCCCGCACACTGTCGGTCGCCATCATGGCTTCGATGTCTTCGGGGAGATTGCGCCACGAGATCGCGCGGCTGGAATCGGCCAGGATGGAGGGGATGGGGATGTCGTTGCTGATGAGCAGCGCGCTGGCGATAAAGCTGGCCTCGCCGGCCGGCGGCATGCTCTGCGCCCAGCGGATCGCCTCGAGATAATCCTCGATTTCCTCGGCGCTGAGGACGGGATCCGGTTGAGCCCGCAACCGCACCAGCAGCGAAGCCAGCTCACTGAACTCGGGCTGATGCGGGTTGATCGACTGCCCCTGCATCTGCGCGATCTCCTGCAGCGCGCCGGCCCAGAGCTGGATCACCTTCTGCTCGCGGGCACGCAGTTGCGACACAAGCCGGCTCGCATACGTCAGGGAAGCCACCGCGATGACGACGGCAAAGAGGACGAGCCCATACTTCAGGTTCGTCGAAAGGCGGTAGGATTGCATGGGCAAGGCCGTGGGTTGATCACGAGGCATGGGTCAGTCGCGACGGGTCACGAGTGACTGGTCACTGGTCACTGGTCACTGGTCACTGGTCACTGGTCGAACGCAATGCTCAAATCGGGTTCCCAATGACCAATGACCGCGCCCGAAGGGCGCTCATGCCCCCACGCAAAGCATGTCATGACCAGTGCCAATGACCAATGACCGCGCCCAAAGGGTGCTTATGACCAGTGACCAATGTCCGCGCCCGAAGGGCGCTCATGACCAATGACCGCGCCCGAAGGGCGCTCATGACCAGTGTCCGCGCCCGAAGGGCGCTCATGACCGATGACCTGCGACAGCCCTACTCCGCCGCGTGCAGAAGCGGCAGATCGCTCGCGATGGTTTGCGTGCGTTTGGGCCCCGTGGAGATCATGTTGATGCCGACCCCCACCTGGTCCGCGACGAATTGCAGATAGGTGCGCGCGTTCTTCGGGAGATCCTCGAGGCGGTCGATCCCGGTGATATCTTCCGACCAGCCCGGGAACGATTCGTAGACCGGCTCCACGATTTCGAGGGTCTGCACCTCGCTCGGGAAACGCGTCGTCTCCTTGCCGTGATACCGGTAGGCGACGCACACCTTGATTTCGTCGAGCCCGGAAAGGACGTCGAGCTTCGTGATGGCGAGTTCGGTAAAGCCGTTGATCATCGACGTGTACCGCAGCGCGATCAGATCCAGCCATCCGCAGCGGCGCGGCCGGCCGGTCGTGGCGCCGAACTCATGCCCCACGCTGCGAAGCCGCTCGCCCGTTGCATCGTTGAGCTCCGTCGGGAAAGGCCCGTTGCCGACGCGCGTGCAGTAGGCCTTGACGATGCCGATGACGCGGTCTATGGCCGTCGGCGGCACACCCAGCCCGGTGCAGCAGCCCCCGATGGTCGGGTGGCTGGAGGTAACGTAGGGGTAGGTGCCAAAATCCACATCGAGCAGCGATCCCTGTGCGCCCTCGGCCATGATCCGCTTGCCTTCCTTCAGCGACTGGCAGAGATACTGGGTCGTATCGCGGACATAGGGGTCGATGAGCTTGTCGAACTCGACATATTCGTCGATGATGGCGTCGACGTCGAGGCGTTCGGCGCCGTAGATGCTGCTCAGGATCTCGTTTTTCTCCTCGATCGCATCCTTCATCTTCTGGCGGAGGACATCGCGGTTGAGGAGGTCCACCACGCGGATGCCCGTGCGGGCGAACTTGTCCATATACGCCGGCCCGATCCCGCGCCCGGTCGTGCCGATGGCGTTCGCGTCGCGAAACCGCTCGCGCGCCTGCTCGACCTTCTTGTGGTACGGCATGATCAGGTGCGCATTGTGCGAAATGAACAGCCGGCCTTCCACTTCGTAGCCGAGTTCGCGGATCGTGTTGATCTCGGACATCATCGATACCGGGTCGATGACGACGCCGTTGCCGATAACGCAGACGACATGCTCCTGAAAGATGCCGCTGGGCACCAGGTGAAGCACAAAGGTCTTGTCTCCCCAACAGATGGTGTGGCCGGCGTTGGCGCCGCCCTGATAGCGGGCTACGATGTCCACATCCTGGCTGAGCAGGTCGACGATTTTTCCTTTACCCTCATCGCCCCACTGGGAGCCGATTACAACACTGACAGGCATGATAGTCTCGATTTGAACACAAAGGGAGGCGACAAGGTCACCCTCGCCGCCCCTCAAACCGGTGCGCCGGCTTGGCCCTGGCCCTCGGACGTATCCGATCGGCGCGGCCGTATGGCTGCGGCGCGAGAGGCGATCGCCCCTTCACCCCGCGCAAGCAAAAAGCGGCGGCGTCCCTCAACGGGACGCCGCCGTCGCGTCAGTCCGCGTAGCTGGTTACCGCCTCATCGACGGAATCGTAGTGTTTGAACACCGTAATCAGCTTGGTAATTACGAGCAGCGACTGGATCCGGTCGGCCACGTTGGCAAGCCGCAGATCGCCGCCGGCGTTCCGCATCGTCGTCATCGCACTGATCAACATGCCCAGGCCGCTGGAGTTCATGAACTTGGTTTTGGACAGATCGACTACCACGTTCTTTTTTTCCTGCTCCTTGAGCTCCTTAAGCGTGTCGTGCAGTTTCGCGCCGTCCGGACCGCCCATGACGTTCCCTTTGAGGGTGATGACGACTGCGTTGTATTTCTCTTCGACACTGTAATTCATCGCGCGATTCCGATTAGTGAGAGAGTTCCGTGCTGATTGGTGGGAGAGGACGCGTCAGCGCTTCTTGCCTTGCCCCTGCAGCTCCACCACAACCGGCGACGCCACAAAGATCGATGAATAGGTACCGATGAGGATACCGAAGGCCAGCGCGAAGGCAAATCCTCGCAACACTTCGCTTCCGAATATAAACAGCGTCAATACCACGAGCAAGGTTGTGCCCGATGTAATGATGGTACGGCTCAGCGTGCTGTTGATCGAGCGGTTCACAACCGTCGCGTACTTTTCGGTTTTGAACATGTTGGCGTACTCACGAATGCGGTCGAACACGACCACCGTGTCGTTCAGCGAATACCCCACGATCGTCAGGAACGCGGCGATGATCGTCTGATCGATCTGGAGCGAGAACGGCAGGATGTCGAGGTGGTGCATCGCCGAGAACATCCCCAGCGTGATGATCACGTCGTGCATCAGCGCCACGACGGCGCCGACGCTGAACCCGACCTTCCACTGGAATCGAATCCAGATGTAGAGGAAGATCACGATGAGCGAACCGATGATGGAGTAGATCGCCCCTTTCTTGAGGTCTTCGGCAAAACGGGGACCGACGATGTCCGTCTTGACGATCCGATGCGTCGCGCCGGGAAACGAGGTATCGAGCCCGCGCAGTACCTGGGCCTGCACGTCGTTGATGTCGCCGCCGGCGGCGGTCCGGATCAGCAGGGCCCCCTCGCCGAAGGTTTTCACCTCGGGCTCGGCGCCGAGCGAGCCGGCGAGCGCCGCGCGCACGGCCGTCGAAGGCGGAATCTCCGAGCTCTCGACGACAAACTCCATCCCGCCCTGGAAGTCGATCCCGAGCTCGAGCCCGCGAATCAGCAGCGACAGGATGCTCAGCACGATGAGCGTTCCCGAGATGACGTAGGCAATACGCCGGTTCTCGATGAACGCGTAGTTGGCATTTTCAAACATTCGCATGGAAGTTACCGGTAAGCGGCCCGGCCGCATCCGCAGCCCGGGCCCGTGTCTATGGCTCCAGGGTCCCGCACAACGCAGGACCCGCGTGGTGCATCAGCCGAAGCTGACGTTCATACGGCGGTCGTTGACCATCCAATCGAAGAAGATGCGGGAGATCACGATCGCGCTGAAAAGCGACGAGGCGATACCGGCCATCAGCGTAACGGCGAAACCCTGGATCGGGCCGACGCCGAACGAATAGAGGATGAGACCGACGAAAAACGTCGTAATGTTGGAGTCGAAGATGGCGCTGAGCGCTTTCGAGTATCCGCCGTCGATGGCGGCCTTCAGCGTCTTGCCGGTGTTCTGCTCCTCCCGCACGCGCTCGAAGATGAGCACGTTCGCGTCGACGGCCATACCGATCGTGAGCACGATACCGGCGATGCCCGGCAGGGTGAGCGTGGCGCCGAAGGCGGCGAGGATACCGAGGATGAAGATGACGTTCAGCACCAGCGCGATGTCGGCGATGAAGCCGGCCGTCCGGTAGTAGAACACCATGAAGAGCGCCACGATGAGCAGGCCGATCAGCACCGAGTTGAGGCCGGCCTGGATCGACGCCGCGCCGAGGCTCGGCCCGACCGTGCGTTCCTCGACGATGTCGACCGGCGCCGGCAGCGCGCCCGACTTGAGCACCGTCACGATGTCCTGCGCTTCCTCGCGGGATTCGAGGTTGTTGATCGACGTCCGGCCGCTCGGAATGCGCTCGATGACCGTCGGGAACGAGTAGACCACGTTGTCCAGCACGACCGACACGTTGCGGCCGACGTTGGCCCCCGTCAGGCGCGACCACGTGCGGGCGCCTTCGGCATTCATCGTCATCGAGATCTCGGGCCGGTTCACTTCGTCGAACTCGACGCGCGCATCGGTGATCACGCTGCCGTCGAGCTCGACTTCCTTGCGGACGCCGAGGACGTAGTACTGCTCGAACCCGTTCACGTCGACGCCGACGGATTCCGAGCTGAGCATGAGCGTGGTGTTGGCCGGCAGCTGATCCTGGAAGAGTTTCTCCTTCATCAGCGCGTTGAACTTCGCGGTATCGGCTTCCGACACCGTGCCGTAGATCACGCCGTTGCCGAGCGGCTGCAGGACCGCGAGGAATTTGTTGTTCGTGCCGAGCACGTCTTCCTCGTCTTCGAGCAGGTTGTCGATGGCGCTGGAGTCCGCGGCGACCGTATCGGCGGTCGCCAGGTCGGGGTCCTCCTCATACACCTCGATCAGCTGCTGGAGCGAGCGGATCACGTCGTCCGGCTCCGTCATCAGGCGAAACTCGAGACGCGCCGTGCCGCGAAGCAGCGAGCGGACGCGCTCGGCGTCGTCGACACCGGGGAGTTCGACGACGATGCGCCGGGTGCCCTGGCGCTGGATCGCCGGCTCGCTCACGCCGAAGCGGTCGACGCGCTGACGGATGATTTCGATGGCGCGCTGCACGGCCTCGTCGGCTTCCGTCTGCAGGTACTGGAGGACTTCGTCGTTGCTCGAGCGGCGCGTGATGTTGGCCGCGTCGTCCCGGAAATAGCGCGACAGGCGCGCTTCGGGATCGCGCTGGGCGAAGATATTCCCGAACGTCTCGATCATGGACGTCGTCCCGCTCACAGACTGGGCGCGGGCCTCGGCCAGCACTTCGTTGAAGGCCGGGTCGATGTCGGTCGCCAGTTCCCGGATGAGCGCGTCGAGACGCACTTCGAGCGTCACGTGCATGCCGCCGAGGAGGTCCAGACCGAGTTTAAGGGACCGCTCGCGGAGGTCGCGGAGCCGGGTGTTGTTTTCTTCTTCGTACTGGATCCGCTCGTCATCGGCCATGGCCGCGATCTTGCTGTTCTCCATGTAGTTCCGCACCGACGGATACAGGTAGAACCCGCACAGAATGAGGAAGGCGAGCGTTACGGTAATTTTAAATCCATTCTCTTTCATGGCATACAGATAGCCGCGTCAGGAGCCCGCGCCTACAGGGCGCACGGGTTCCGGACAGTTGGATAGGGAAGTGACCAGACGACGCGCGACGCGTCGGGATGTGAACGGCAGGCGCCGGCTAGGGGCCAAGCGGCTGGAGGGCTGTCAAGAGCCGGCGAGGCAGCACCGTCAGGGCCGCCTCGGTGGAGGTGCGCAGCGCTTCGTTGAACGCTACGAGGGTGAGACTCGATGCCCGCGTGAGCACGGCACGGAGCGTCCGCTCCGAAAGCGCGACGCGTACGGGGGTCGCCTTCATCAACAGTTCCGGCGCCACGGCGTCGCCCACGAGCCGGCTGAACCGCTGGCTCAGCAGGTCGAGCAGGTCTTCGGCCTGGATGACCGCGCCGGTGAAGGCATGGGAAAGGCCATCGGCATCGCCGTAGGCCTGGATGAAGGCAGAGAGAAAGGCGTGGAGCGTGCGCGGCGACGTCGCCATGGCGCGCTCGATGGCCGCCTCGAAACCTTCGGATGGGCTCTCCCGAAGCTGTGTCCGCAGCCAGTCGCCGTAATCGCTTTCGGCATACTGTCCCACGCGCGCAACCGGAGCCACCAGCGAGGGCAGCAGGCTGAGCAGCGCGGCGGCGGCAAAAAGCCGCAGGGACCATGTGGCGCGCACGAAGCGCATGCGATTTCGGGTTGGGAGAAGATTCGAAGCGATAATCGGCCCTTTTATGTATTTATGAAGTCAGGGTTTCCTGCCACCCGGGGCACGGGGGAATATAGTGGGCGGGCGGTGCAGGAAACCCCGGCAGCGCCTGACCGTGCAAGCGGGGTCTGATCTCCCACCCACACCTGCACCGGCTGTGCCGCATACCACACCGCGCGACATCCTCAAAAACGTCTACGGGTTCGACCGTTTTCGGGACCGCCAGGAAGCCATCGTCGAGCGGGTCGTAGCGGGGCGGCATACGCTCCTCGTGATGCCCACCGGCGGCGGCAAATCGCTCTGCTACCAGCTGCCGGCGCTCCTCCGCCCGGGCATCGGGATCGTGGTCTCCCCGCTCATCGCGTTGATGCAGGACCAGGTGGCCGCGCTCACCCAGCTCGGCGTCCGCGCCGCCTACCTCAATTCCAGCCTCGACCTCGACGCCCAGCGCGACGTGGCCCGGCGGGCGCTCGCCGGCGAGCTCGACCTGCTCTACGTCGCCCCCGAACGCCTCATGACGGAGGGCTTCCAGGCCCTGCTCGGCCGGCTTCAGATCGCCCTCCTCGCCATCGACGAAGCCCACTGCATCTCCCAGTGGGGGCACGACTTCCGGCCCGAGTACCTCCAGCTCGCCAGCCTGCGGGACCGGTTTCCGGACATCCCCTGCATCGCCGTCACCGCCACGGCCGACGAGCCCACCCAGCGCGAAATCCTCGAACGTCTCCAGATCCCGGAGGACGGATTGGCCGTCACCGGCTTCGACCGGCCCAATATCCGCTACGCCGTCATCCCCAAAAAAAGCCCGCGCCAGCAGCTGCTTCAGTTCATCGAACGGGAGCATCCGGGCGACGCCGGCATCGTCTACTGCTTTTCACGCAAAAGCGTCGAAGAGACGGCGGCTTGGCTCTCGGACCACGGCATCGAGGCCGTCCCCTACCACGCCGGCCTCGCCGGCGACGTCCGCGAGCACAACCAGCGCCGGTTCATCCAGGAAGAAGGGCTGATCGTGGTCGCGACCATCGCCTTCGGCATGGGGATCGACAAACCCAACGTCCGCTTCGTGGCGCATCTCGACGTGCCGCGTTCGCTCGAGGCCTACTACCAGGAGACGGGCCGCGCCGGCCGCGACGGCCTTCCGGCCGACGCCTGGATGACGTACAGCCTGGCCGACGTGGTCACGATGCGCAAGATCCTCGAAAGCTCCGAAGCCGGCGAGAAACAGAAATGGGTCGAGCAGCACAAACTCAACCAGCTCTTCGGGTACTGCGAGACGGTGGCCTGCCGCCGGCAGGTGCTCCTCGCCTACTTCGGCCAGCCGCTCGACGCCGCCTGCGGCAACTGCGACAACTGCACCGACCCCGTCGAGCAGTGGGACGGCACCGTCGCCGCGCAGAAGGTGATGTCATGCGTCGCACGCACCGGCCAGCGCTTCGGCGTGGGCCACCTCGTGGATGTGCTGCTCGGCAACGAAACCGACAAGATCAGCCGGTTCGGCCACGACCGGCTGCCGACCTTCGGCATCGGCCGGGAGTTGAGCGCCGTCGAGTGGCAGTCGGTCATCCGCCAGCTCGTCGCGGCCGACTTCCTCCGGGTGGATGTGGCCGGCTACGGCGGCGTGCGGCTCACGGAGGCGTGCGGTCCGGTACTGAAGGGGTTGCAGCCCGTTTCGTTCCGCAAGGATCAGAAACCCGCCGGCCGTACCCGCCGGCGGCGCGCGACGACCCTCGAAGCCTTCGAGGAATCCGTCCACGCCGAGCGCCCGGGCGACCGGGAGCTGTTCGAGGCACTGCGTCGGCTACGCCTCGAACTCGCCCGCGACCAGGGCGTACCGCCCTACGTCGTCTTCGGCGACGCCACCCTCACCGCGATGGTCCGCCACCGGCCGGCGACACTGGACGATTTCGCCCGGCTCAGCGGGGTTGGGCAGGTCAAGCTGGAGCGCTACGGGGAGGCCTTCCTGGAGGCCATCCGCCAGCATATCGACCCGTCCTAAATACAGCGTCAGGCCCGAGGCTACCGCCAGACCGCGATCTCCCCCAGCTCCTTCCGCTTCAGATCGGGCACCGACGCATCCTCGGCGGGGTAACCGACCGGAAACAGGATGTACGGCTTCTCGTTCGCCGGCCGGCCCAGGATCTCGTTCAGAAAGCGCATCGGACTCGGCGTGTGGGTCAGCGTCGCCAGGCCCATATGGTGCACCGCCGTGATAAACATCCCGCAGGCGATGCCGCAGCTTTCCTGGACGTAGAAGTGCTTCTTCTTCTCTCCTTCCGGGCCCAGCCCGTACGTCTGGGCGAAACACACCACGATCCACGGGACGGTTTCCAGAAACGGCTTCCGCCAGTCGGTGCCGATGGGCGCCAACGCTTCCAGCCACTCGGCGGACATCCGGCTGTCGTAGCTCTCCCGCTCCTCTTTCTCGGCGGCGACACGAATCGCGTGCTTCATGGCCGGGTCGCTCACGGCGACGAAGGTCCACGGCTGCCGGTGCGCGCCGCTGGGCGCCGTGCCGGCCGTCTGGATGGCGCGCTCGATGAGGTGGCGCGGCACCGGCCGGTCGCTGAAGAAGCGGACTGACCGCCGGCGGTTCATCTCGGCGTAAAATGCATCGGCGCGCTCACCCATCTCGGCTTCGGGAATGGGGTTGAACGCGAGCGGGATGTGGGGAAAGGGCGTGGAGGATGCCATGCGCGAGGCGATAAATAACCGGTCAACAAAAAAACAGGGCGGAATCTGCGCCCGCCTCGTGCCGAACGCAGGCGCAGATTCTCAGACTACCCGAGCAACGGCACAGTATGCCTACAGAGGCCCTCCACTGCCTCCGTAGCCGTGCGATGCACAGTACATCCAGTTAGTAGACGCGACGGGACGACGCGACGGGATGACCCTTCGCGTCAATCCTGAAGAGCGAAGGTGATGCGGACGGAGGTAGACACCTCCATCTCGCCGGCGGCGTAGGCGTCGGGCTCCGGGGCGGCCATGCCGGCTTTGAGCACGCGCGACTCGGCCATGTCCATCATCACCATCGGCGCCGGCACCGAATAGCCTTCTTCCTGGATCACGAGCACGGCACCGAGTTTGGCGCCGGCGGTGCTGGCCATCAGCTCGGCCTTGGCGCGGGCTTCCTGGACGGCTTCGACCAGCGCCTCGTTCCGGAACGCGGCGTCATCCTTCAATCCGTAATTGATGTTATTCAGCCGGTTTGCGCCCTTCTGGACGATCTCGGCGATCAGGCCGGGCAGCTTGTCGAGGTCTTCCACCTCGACGACGAGGTCCCGATAGGCTTCGTAGCCCTTTTCCTCATGCCGGCGCGTTTCGGGGTTATACTCCTGCACGGGCTGCAGCCGGAGGGTCTGAAGCTTGAGCTTGCGTTCCTCGACCCCCATCTTGCGGATGGCGTTCATCGCCTCGCTCGCGGTTTTGGCATTGCGGGCGCGCGCATCCTCGGGATCCATGGAGCGAGTCACGATGCCGAAGGAGACCGTCGCCTTGTCGGGCACCGCCGTCGCCTTGCCCTGTCCGCCGACCGTGACGGTCCGCTGAATGATCTTTTCCATCGTTTGAGCCGAGCTGGTTGCCGGCGCGATGAGGCCGCCGAGCATCAATAAAAGTGCGAATATCGATGTATATCGTTTCATGTTCGAATCTTCAAGTCGGTGTAAATCAAGGCACAATCAGACCTTGAACCTCGAACCTTAAACGTCGGACCGGTCCGAAAGATTGCGTCAGGGGGTAAGCCGGCCCAGCATACGGGGGAACGGGATGGCCTCGCGCAGGTGCGTCAGCCCCGTAATCCAGGTCACTGTGCGCTCCAGCCCCAGCCCGAAGCCGCTGTGCGGGACCGAGCCGTACCGCCGAAGGTCGAAGTACCAGCCAAAGACCTCTTCCGGGAGCTGATGGTCGCGCACCTGCTGCTGCAGGAACGCCAGATCCGTCGCGCGTTCGCCTCCGCCGATGATCTCGCCGTAGCCCTCGGGCGCCAGCACATCCATCCCGAGCGCGAGGCGGTCGTCTTCCGGGTCGCGCTTCATGTAGAAGGCCTTGACGGCGGCCGGATACCGGTGCACGATGATCGGTCGGTCGAAGTGCCGCGTCAGCAGCGTTTCGTCGCTTCCGCCCAGGTCGTTTCCCCACTCGAACTGCATGGCGGATTCTTTCCACCTGGGCAGGTTGCGGAGGCTCTCCTCGATGTCCGCCAGCCGCTGGTTGATCTCGATCTCCCGGGCGTCCATCTGGCGTTTCTCGTGCTTTTTGGCCTGTCCGTAGCGTTTCTTGTTGGCCTCGAGTTCCTCCTTCAGCTTCGGCCCCTCGGCCTCGAGCGCGGCGATTTCGGCGTCGACCATCGCCATCGTCTTGTCGCTCTTGAGCAGCGTCACGGCATCGGTATACGAGATGCGGGGGAAGGGTTTCTGGATGCGCTCCAGCGCCGCGATGTCGCGGCCCAGCGCGTCCAGCTCCTCGCGGCAATCGGCGAGGACGGCCTGTACGATCGAAACGAGGAAGTCCTCCGCCAGGTCCATGTTCATCGCCAGGTCGTAAAACGCCATCTCGGGTTCGATCATCCAGAACTCGGTGAGATGCCGGCGGGTCTTCGATTTTTCCGCCCGGAATGTCGGCCCGAAGGTGTAGATCTTCCCGAACGCCATCGCCATCGCCTCGCCGTAGAGCTGGCCGCTCTGGGTCAGGTACGCCGGCTCGCCGAAGTAGTCGATCTCGAACAACGTCGACGTCCCTTCCACGGCATTGCCGGTCAGGATCGGCGCGTCCATCTGCAGGAAGCCGCGCGACTGGAAGAACTGGTGGATCGCCATGATGATGCGGTTGCGAATCCGCATGATGGCCCAGGGCCGGCGGCTGCGCAGCCACAGGTGCCGGTTGTTCATCAGGAAGTCGACGCCATGCTCCTTGGGCGTGATCGGGTAGTCGGTCGACGTCCCGATCAGCGCCACGCGGGTCGCCTGGATCTCCCATCCCCCCACCTGGCGTTCGTCTTTCCGCACGAGCCCCTCGATCTGCAGCGCGGTCTCCTGGGCCGACTCGCCCGCGGCCGTCCACGACGCGGCATCGACCTCTTCCTGATTCACCACGCACTGCACGAGTCCGGAACCGTCGCGCATGACAAGAAACTGCAGCCCCTTGGACTCCCGCTTGTTGTACAGCCAGCCCTTGATCGTGACGTGCTGGCCGTCGTGGCGGCCCAGATGATCGATAGTCGTGTAGGTACGCATGGTATGGGTATGACAGGACGTGTTCGTAGCGGGTACGGTAGTGCAGAATGCGGCAAATGTTCCGATGACCGCCGCAGACGCTCGGGCCGAGCGACCTGACGGCAGCGGCCGGACGCCCTACCGGCCCCAGCCGGCGATCGCCACGCCGACGAGCGGCCAGGCGGCGGCGAGATCCAGCGCCAGGGTATAGAACCATCGGGACGCCGGCATGGGTCTGCTGACCAGGAGCGCCATGATCACCGGGCCGGCGAGGTCGATCCAGGCCGGCGGCGGCCAGCCCGAGCGCCATGCCAGCACGCCACCGACGGCCAGGGCCGCCCCGCACGTGAGCTGCGCGACGCGGCGCATCGAGGTCTCCCCCAGGAACTGCGCCACGGAGCGAAGCCCCTCACGCCGGTCCCCGTCGCGATCCGGCCAGTCCGCGAGCAGCACGTTCGGCAGCAAAAAAAGCAGCCGATACACGAACAGCAGCGCGACCTGCCCGTCGGGGAGTCGGCCTGCTTCCAGCGTCGGCAGCAACGTCGCCCCGAGCGCCCATCCGCCGGCGATCGCGAGCGGCTTGATCAGCCAGTTGCCCTTGAGCCTCGTCTTCCCCGGAAGCAGTGGAAAGAGATACAGCACGCCGGCCACCCCGAGGACCGCCCCGGCGCCCAGCGTCCTCGGCGAAAGATAGGGCCACGCCACACCGATGGCGAGGAGCGAGGCGAGCGTGGAAAACAGGGTGTAGCGGCGATGCCTGTGAACCCACTGGAGCCGATCCGGCTGGTTGTGGGCGTCTTCGGCCGAGGTATGCCACGCGCGATCGATCTGGTACAGGAGAAACGCGCCGCCGGCGCCGGCGAGCATGAGGGGGCCTTGCAGAGGCGCATCGAACCAGAGCGGGGTTGCGCCGAGCAGGCCGGCAGCCACGAGCGGAATCTGGAGATTCCCGTACAGGAGGAGCGAGGTGAGCGCGTGAGGCCGCGCCGCGGTGTCCGCTGGATGTGTCACGCCATCGGCCGGAGCTGGGACACCCCCGCCGCGGCGCCGGTAGCGAGGCCGGCTACTTGAGCAGCGTCATGGTGTCGCTTGAGGTATACGTTTGCTGGGCGCCACGCGCCGTCACGCGGTAAACGTAGGTCCCGGAAGCAAGTTCGGACGCATCGAGGGAGGCCGTGTTGGATTCGCCGGCCGTGAAGGTCTGCGAGGGCACGTTCAGGACATGCCGGCCCAGCATGTCGTACACATCGATCTCGACCAGGGCGGGCTCGGGCAGCTCGAACTGGATCGAGGTGGTCGGATTAAAGGGATTCGGAAAATTGCCTCTCAGCGAGAACCCCTCCGGCATCACGGCCTCGTTTTCGGACGCCGTCGACAGCGGCAAGAACAGCGCGCGGCCGTCGGGTGCGTACGCCGTGATGGTGATGTCGGGCTGGGTCAGCACCGGATCGACGAAGCCCTGGATCATGAAGAGCAGCGCGGCGCCGGCGGTGCGGCTGAGGTCGGCCCGGTACGTGTTGATCGTGGTGCCGTTGGAATCGACCAGCTCCATGTGGTAGAGGCCGGGGCTGATGCCCCGCGCGAGCCGGCCTTCGCCGAAGGCGACATCCGTCCCGAAGGCGGCGACCGTGCGGTGCGCCCCGCTGTCATCCACCAGATTGATGGACATGAGCGGCGCGTCCGGCGACCCCTGGAATGCCATCAGATCGATCGTGTCTTCCCCGCTGGCTTCGAGGACCGTTTCCTCGACCACGATCCCAAGCGACTGCTTTCCCGAGCCGGCAAACAACCCGTTGAGGACCGCCACATACGCCTGGTCGTTGATGAGCGTCACGTTGGTCGTCGCGATCGGCGAGTTGTTGTTCGCCGCCTTGTCGTTCACCACATCGATCTTGAGCACCGCCGTGGTGTATTCGAAGAAGGGGGTGGCCTTCGCATACGAAAGTCCGTCCGCCACCTTCACATTGTTGATGTAGACATCCACGATGGGCGCATCCGGCGAGTTGTGGATGAGCTGGAGGGATGCCGAGACGCCGTGCACCGTGATGCTACCGTCGATGGGTGCGGCCGCCGGCGTCCCGCTGTTGAGCGTGAACGCGGTGAACGACAGGTCGCTCGTGCCCGGCGCCGTCAGATCGGCGACCAGGTTGAGGAGGGTCCCGGAACCGGTCAGCGGCTGCGCGCCGGTGTAGGAGACGGTGATCTGCCCCGTGGCCGAGGTGACGCTGACCTGCTGACCGGCGAGCATGGTGCCCTCGGTCGACACGGCCGCAATGGTCAGGTCGGCGGCGTCGTAGGTCACGGTGAAGCTGAACGAGCTCACGTTGCGCCCGGTCAGCACGCCGATATTCACCGGCAGATTGAGTTTTTCCCCCACGGAGCCCATCAAACCGGAGGGCAGCGACACGCCGATCGAGCCATTGCCGGCGATGGTCACGTTGCCGTTCTGCAGGCTCGCCTGCGGCGTCCCGGTGTTGAAGGTAAAGCTGGAAAACGTCAGCGGCGAGGTGCCGTCGCTCAGCAGGCTGAAACGGATATTCGCGAGCGTGCCCGAGCCGGTCAGCGCCGTGCCCTGCCAGCTGACGGTGAGCTGGCCGGCCGTCGAGGTGTTGACCGTCGGCGTGCTGCCGGCGGACAGCGTGCCGGCGACATCGACCCCGGCGACGCTCATCAGCGAACTATTGAAGGTCAGGGTGAAGGCGTAGGATGTCACGCCGGCGTCGGAGGTATTGCCCACCGTCACCGGCACCGTCAGCGTCTCGCCGACATTACCGGTCCCGTTCTGCGGCAGGGCGACGTTGATGATCGGCGTATCGCTCGTGATCGTCACGCTGCCGTTCGTCAGCGTCGCGGCGGGCGACCCTTCGTTGAACGAGAAGCTGTCAAAGGTGAGGGCGCTCGTCCCTTCCCCGAGCAGGCTGACCTGCAGATTGACCAGGGCGCCGGCGCCGGCGAGGTTGCTCACCGCCGCCCAGGCGACCGTTACCTTGCCCGACGTGGCCGTATTGACGATGGCCGACGTGCCGGCGGTCAGCGTCCCGGTCTGGCTCACGCCCACGCTGACTTTCGCGGGGTCGAAGCTCAGGGTAAACTCAAACGACGACACCGCGCGGCCGGTCAGGTCGCCCACGGATACGGGGATCGACACCGTCTCCCCCACCTTGCCGCTGCGCTGCGAGAGCGATACGGCGATCGGGGCGACGGTCGTCACGACGACCTGCCCGTTCGTCGTCTGCGCCGCCGGCGTGCCTTCGTTAAACACGGCGGAGGCAAACGTCAGCGCCGACGTGCCGGCGGTGCGCAGATTCGCCTCGAGATTGATCAGGACGCCCGAGCCGCTCAGCGCGGTCCCGCTGGCCCACACGATGCTCAACACCCCGGCGCTCGGCGACGTCACGATGGGCGCCGCGCTCGAAGACAGCGTGCCGGATACGGTCGCCGTGCCGATGTTCACGATGGCCGGGTCGAAATGGACCGTCAGCTGATAGGAGTTGATGCTCTTACCGGTGACGTTATCTACCGTAATCGGAATCTGCACCGAGGTCCCTACCCCGCCGGAAAACGAAGCAGGCAGGGCGATGGCCACCGGAGAAACCGTCTGGCCCGTCACGGTGATCGAGCCGTTGGTCGTCGTGGCCGCCGGCGATCCGCTGTTGAATTGCATCGACGACAACGTCAACGCCGAGGTGCCGGCCGCTACCGGCGTCGCCGTCAGGTTCACGAGCGTGCCCGCTCCGGACAGCGCCGCGCCGTTGCTCCAGGTCAGGGTGATCGTACCCGATCCCGTGGTAACCGAGGGTGTGGCCGCCGAGGAGAGGGTGCCGTTCACCGTGGCGCCCGTAATATTGATAACCGCCGGGTTATATGCTACCGTCATGGCGTAGGAGGTGACGTTCGCGCCCGAAACAGACCCGACGGTGACCGGCAGCGAGACCGTCCCGCCACCGACCTGGGCCGAGGCCGACGCCGGCAAGGACACGGCGATCGAAGGCGGCGGATCGGCTTCCGTAACCGTCACGCTGCCGTTCGACGGTGTCGCCGCCGGCGCGCCTTCGTTGAAGATGAAATCGGCGATGGTGAGCGCGGATGTGCCGACGCCGATCAAGTCGGCGCTCAGCTTGATCAGCGCGCCCTGCCCCGTAATGGCGCTGGCGGCCGCCCAGGCGACCGTGATCTGCCCGGAGGTGGCCGTATTGACCGTGGCGGAGGTCCCGCTGGAAAGCGTGCCTGTCACCGATACGGCATTGATCTCAAGGACGGTTGGATCGTAGGTGATGCTGAATTGATACGACGTCACGTTCTGGCCGGTGACGCTGCCCACGGTCAGGTCGATATCCTGGGACGTCCCAAGTTGCCCGGTCACCGCCGGCAGACTGACACTGACCTGCGCGGCGGCCGGCGCGGCCAGGAAGGCCGCGATGACGAGTAGAAAGGTCGAGGGTGATAATCTCCACATGATCCGAAGTAGACTCCGCCCGTTTCCGGGCATCATGCAGGCCGGCCCGGTTGCGGTCGGTCGTCCTGCATGGAGGATTACACGATGTACATCAGTAGTCATTGCGTGGGTCAATTCGTCCCCGATGGGGCATGAATACGGGGTTGGGGGCGCATCGGGCCCTTCAGGGCAAAAGCAGGGCCAATCGAACCGAAATCACGGATTGGCACACAAACGACGGGTGTATTCCGATTAGGCGATACCGACCTTCGTGCTGCGATCCGGGACGTGTCGTTTTTTAAGTACCCGCAGTTCTACCGGACCCAACGCGTTTGACCCGCGCCGCGGCGCCCCTGCAAAGGGCGAAAAGGGGTGTTACAGACGCGCTGAAAGAAGGGATCAACCACCTGACGTCACCCGTGTGACCCGGAGGGTGCGCGGGCCCGGCGCCCCTGTGCCAGGTCGCCGGGCGTCATGCCGCTCGTCCGCTATTTGATGAGCGTCATCGTTGCCGTCTGCACCAGCGTCTTGTTCACGCCGCGCGCGACGACGCGGTAGAGATAGACGCCCGACGCGAGATGCGAGGCGTCGATCAGCACGCGCTGATTGGCGCCGGCGGCCAGGGCCTGTTCGGGCACCTCGAGCACCTGACGCCCGAGCATATCCACGACGTCGATGCGGACATTGGAGGCTTCAGGGAGATCGAACTGGATCGTGGTGCTGGGATTGAAGGGATTCGGGTAGTTGCCTTTCAGGGCGAACGCAGTGGGCAGCCCTTCCGGGTCTTCGTTGGAGACCTGGACCACGTTCGAGATAATCCCGTCGGCGGTGCCGGCTTTCGGCTGCCCTTCATTAAAGGTGAACGAACTGAAATCGAGGTCCGACGTGCCCTTGGACTTGAACCGGGCATTGATCGAGAGCAGCTGCCCTTCGCCGGCCAGCGCATTCGTGTGCGCGGCGGCGAGGGTAATCTGGCCGGGCACCGTGTTGTTTTCTACGATGGAAAACCCTTCGGCCAGCAGGCCGGCCGCATCCACGCTCGTAATTTCGAGTACGGCGGGATCGTAGTTGATCGTGAAGAGAAACGCCTTGATGTCCTGCCCGGTCACGTTACCGATCGATACCGGCAGGGAGACCGTACGATCCGTCGTGTACAGCTTGGGCAGGCTCACCGAAATCGTCTGAGCCGCCGCAGTGTGCGCGGCGATCAGACCTACCCCCAGGAGAAAGGTGATGACCTTGGGTATGAAGCGTCGCATAGTGATTGTACGTGGTTTCTTGGAGAGGCCACAGGGGATGAAGCTATCGGGGTGCGAGCCTTCCTGGAAACGCATGCTGGGTTTCCAATCTTCATCTCAACGTGTGCAGCGCGGCGTTGGGGGGCTGACCGGCTACGGGAATCGGTTTCCCAAATACTGTGCCAAGAGAGGGCGTGTCCATGCCGAGGGGTGCCGGCGTGGATTCGGGCGTTCGGGGATACCCCGGGCGGCGCAGAAATGAATCAGATGCTTAATATACGACCGCCACGCAGGGAGAATTGGCTCATTATCTCCCGTTACGATGCGCTATCGGCTATCGTCTCGCGATCGAAACGTGTGCTCTTGATATCGACAAAAACGTGGCGTGTGACGTCGTAACAGCGCTCGGTGACGATAAAATGGTCGGACAGGATATCGATCAAATTGTAATAGTTTTTATTACGATTCGTACGACGGCCGCGGTCGCTTGTCACCGTTCCGGCGCTGGCGATCACGAGACGTCCGTTCTCCGGCGTTCGTTTTAGAGATTCGACATGAGACACGTGGAGATGGCCGCACAGGATGAGATCCACGCCCACCTGCCGCGCCACGTCCAGCGCCGCGGCGCCCCCGCGCGCCACGTCGTGCGGCAGCAGGGCGTCGATGGAGGTGAGCTGGTGATGCACCACGAGGGTCTTGAAGGTGGTCGCCGGCCGGCCGATGAAGAACGACCGGATCGCCTCGCGGGAACGGCGCGAGATGCGCCCTCCCTTGATCGTGCCGCCATGCGCCGAATTGATGCCGAGCACCGCCACGGTCTCATTTTCAAACGACGTGGTGAGATCGTTCGATATGTAGCGGTGATACCGGGAAAGCGGCCGCACGATGCGGGATACGGGCCGCCACCAGGCCAGCACGTCATGATTGCCGGGCACGACGATCGACGGTACGCGCAGGCTGGCCAGCATCCGCGCGGCTTCCCGGTACTGGGTCGGCAACGCGCGCTGGGTCAGATCCCCCGAGATCGCGACGAGGTCGACATCGCTTCGCTCGATTTCAGCGAGGAGCGCATCGACGATCTCGGGATACGCGATACGGCCGAAGTGGAGATCTGAGAGGTGGGCGATGCGCATGACATAATGCGAGAGCCTCCGGAAACGCAGGGGATGCGGTTGCCGGAGGCTCCGTTCGATCTGTTGAGCGTGCGCGTCTAGAGGAGGAGGTTCATCGGCTCCTCGAGATACTGCTTGACGGTATTGAGGAACTGGGCGCCCGTGGCCCCGTCGACCACGCGGTGGTCGCACGAAAGGGTGATTTTCATCCGCTTGCCGGCGACGACTTCGCCGTTTTTCACCACGGCCTCGTCCCGAATGGCGCCGATCGCGAGGATGCACGCGTTCGGGGGGTTGATGATCGCCGTGAACTCCTCGATGCCGAACATGCCGAGGTTGCTCGTCGTGAACGTCGACCCCTCGTAATCTTCCGGCTGAAGCTTCCGGTCGCGCCCCCGTTCCGCGAGCGACCGCGTCTCTTCGGCGATCTGGGACAGCCCTTTCTGGTCGACGTTGCGAATCACGGGCGTGATGAGGCCTTCGTCGACCGCGACAGCGACGGCGATGTTCGCCACCTTGTGCAGCCGAATCTCGCCTTCCGCCTCCATGTAGGACGCGTTCACGTACGGATGCTGGCGCAGCGCGAGCGCGCAGGCTTTCGAAACCAGGTCGTTGAACGACACCTTGCTCCGGTTCTGCGCGGCCGCCAGTTCGTTGAGCTGGTTGCGGAAGGCGGTCGCGTTTTCCATCGCCACGTCCACCGTGAGGTAGAAGTGCGGCGCGGTGAACTTGCTTCCGGCAAGCCGGCGCGTGATCGTTTTGCGCATCTGCGACAGCTTGATGGCCTCGTAGGAGGCTCCGGACGCCGGCGCGGCGCTCGGCGCGGAAGCTGCCGGGGCGCTGGCCGGCTGCGGAGCCGGGCGCTCGGCGGGCGCGGCGGCCGGCTCGGTCGTCACCATCGCCTCGATGTCGCGACGAACGATGCGGCCTTCGGGGCCCGAGCCCTGGATGGCGCCCAGGTCGATCCCGTGCGAGCTGGCGAGTTTTTTGGCCAGAGGCGAGGCCTTGACGCGGCCTTCCGCCTCGGTCGCCGCGGCTTTGGCGACGCCGTTCGCGGCGGGCGCGCTCGCTGCCGGCTCGGCCTGCGCCGGGGCCGGCGCGGCGGCGGCGGTGCCGTTGTACTTGGACAGAATGGCCGAAATATCTTCTCCCTGTTTGCCGAGCACGGCGATCAGCGCCCCGATCGGCACCGCGTCGCCCTCAGCCACCATGCGCTTCAGCAAGACCCCATTGTCATACACTTCCAGATCCATCGTGGCCTTGTCGGTCTCCACCTGGGCGATCACGTCGCCGGCCGACACACTGGCACCTTCTTCTGCGAGCCACGCGACGAGGACACCCTCCTCCATCGTATCGCTCATTTTCGGCATTTCAACGGGTATGGCCATGCTATCGAGAGTTCAATGTTCAAAGTTCAATGTGGAATGACCTGCGTTGCGCAGCTTCGGCGTGCACCCTTCCCTGGCCCCGAAGCCGGCATCCTTATCGATACATCACTTGCCGGCAGGCCTTGTACGTATCCTCTGCGCTCGGCATGTAGAACTCGATCAGGTTCTTCGCATACGGGGCCGGCACATCCTTGGCCGTCACCCGCAGGACCGGCGCGTCGAGATAGTCGAACGCATCGCGCTGGATCTGGAAACCGATTTCAGAGGCGATGCTCGCGAACGGATTGCTCTCGTCGACGATGACGCAGCGATTCGTCTTCCGCACCGAGGTGAGGATGGTCTCGATATCGAGCGGACGAATGGTGCGCGGATCGATGACCTCCGCGCTGAACCCGTCTTTTTCCAGCATCTCGGCCGCCTTCATGGCCACCCAGTAGCTCTTGTTGTGGGCCACGATCGTCACATCCGTGCCCTGGCGGGCGACACGCGCCTTGCCGAGGGGAATCAGGTAGTCGGACGCGTCGGACACTTCGCCGCGCATGCCGTACATGACCTCGCTCTCCATGAAGAGCACTGGATCGTTGTCGCGGATGGCCGACTTCAGGAGGCCTTTCGCATCGTCGGGATTCGAAATCGATACGATTTTCAGCCCCGGGATGGTCGAAAAAATGGATTCGAACGACGTGTTGTGCGTCGCGGCCAGCTGGCCGGCGGCGCCGTTCGGGCCGCGAAACACGATCGGAAACGAAAACTGACCGCCGGACATGTAGCGGATCTTCGCGGCGTTGTTGATGATCTGGTCCATCGACACCATCGAGAAGTTGAACGTCATGAACTCGATGATGGGGCGGAGCCCGTTCATGGCGGCGCCGATGCCCAGGCCGGCGAAGCCGTTTTCCGCGATCGGCGTGTCGATCACGCGCTTGGCCCCGAAGCGTTCGAGCATGCCCTCGCTCACTTTATAGGCGCCGTCGTACTGCGCGACTTCCTCACCCATGAGGAACACCGTTTCGTCGCGTTCCATTTCTTCGATCATTGCGGCGCGGATGGCCTCACGAAGTTGCAATTCTGCCATGTCTATCGTCGTTCAAATAGTGATATCGGATACCGCCGGCTGGACGGCGCAATGGAAGGGGCGCGTACGCGCCGGGAATCAGGTGGTGAAGGGATAATCCGACTGGGTGTAGATGTCCTGATAGATCGTTTCGAGATCGGGGAACGGACTGTTCTCGGCGAACTCGACCGATGCGAGGACCTGGGCGTTCACTTCTTCATCGATCGTATCGAGCGCGTCGTTGCTCGACAGCTTGTGCTCGATGATGTAGCTCTTCAGCCGGATGATCGGATCCTCATCCTTCTTGGCGTCCATCTCTTCCTTCGTGCGGTACTTCTGCGGATCGCTCATGGAGTGGCCGCGATAGCGGTACGTGCGAATCTCCATGAGGGACGGCTTGCCGGTGCGCGCCAGGGCGATATGCTCCTGCATGGCCTTGTACACGGCGAAGACATCCATGCCGTTGACCAGCGAGCTGGGAATGTTGTAGCTGAGGGCCTGCTTGTAGAGATCCGGCTCGGCAGCCGCCCGGTTCACGGCCGTGCCCATCGCGTAGTGGTTGTTCTCGATGACGAAAATCACGGGCAAGCCGTAGAGGCCGGCCAGGTTGGCCGCCTCGTGGAAGGCCCCCTGGTGCACGGCGCCGTCACCGAAGAAGGTGAGGCATACGGTGTCTTCGCCCTTGTACTTGTTTGCGAAGGCGAGCCCGGTGCCGACCGGAATGTGCGCGCCGACGATGCCGTGGCCGCCCATCATTTTCAGCTCGGCGCTGAAGTAGTGCATCGAGCCGCCCTTGCCACGCGAGCATCCGCCGATTTTACCAAAGAGTTCGGCCATGCAGGCGTCGGGATCCATGCCCAGCGCCAGACCCAGCCCGTGATCCCGGTAGGCGGTGATCACCTGGTCCTCGCCGATGCGCATGGCGTACGCGGTGCCGGTCGCGATGGCTTCCTGCCCGATGTAAAGATGGAGAAAGCCCCCGATCTTCTGTTTGCCGTACATCTGGGCGGCCCGCTCCTCGAAACGACGCTGGAGCAGCATATTCCGGTACATGTCGATCACCTGCTGCGTGCTCAGCCCCAGCTCCTTGTGCGTGTAGACGCCGGGCTGGTAGGTGTTGAACGAGATGTGCATGTCCGGCGCGTCGGCGAAATCCACGCTGTAGCCGTTCACTTTTGCAGCCGGGGCGCTCGTTTTTTTCCGCGCGGGCGTCCGCTTTCCATTAGAGCGGGAGCCGGTCTGCTTGGTCGTCTTTTTATCGCTATCGCTTGCCATATCTACTCATCTAGTGGTTGAACGGTCAGCCCGGTGGGCGTACAGCGGCCTTTTTCGGTTGCGCTTAAACAGGAGAACGTACTTCTTTCGTCACGCTGCGGCGGGCGCAAAAAAAGCAAAGCATGATAATTTAGGCAATGAGCAGCTAAAATTCTGCCGAGTGCTTGCAGAACTTCTTGAGTTACGCGTGAAGTCTTGCGTATCCTCCGTGCCCCGACGCATCCTGCGGCACGATGGGCCGTTGGAGCGCGTCTGAAAAGGGTGCCTTGTACGCCCGCTCACGTCGTTTTGATGTCCGCGAATCGACCGGGCGGGGCTGTTCCACAGCTTATTCACGCTTCTTACACAATTCGGCGCCCGGGTGGTCCTGTAACGGGATGCCGGCCCGGCACACGAAGAGCTATGACGCCAGCCACACCCTCGGGAGCATCCTCCGAGTCGTCCATGGACATAGAAGCCATCCTGCGGGGGGATCCGCAGGCTTTCGAGCTGCTCGTGCAGACCGAAAGCCCGCGCCTTTTCCGCATGATCCAGCGGATCGTCCAGGATGAGGACGAGGCCGGCAGCATCATGCAGGAAACGTTTCTGCAGGCGTACAAGCGGCTGTCTTCGTTCCGCCGGGAAGCCAAATTCACGACCTGGCTTTATGCCATCGGGTTAAATTTGGCCCGGGCGTCCTTACGGAAACGCCGGCGGTACGATACATTGGAAGAGGACAAGATGGATCGGCTCCAGCCGACCTTCGAGTCCGGGATGCACACGGAAAAGTATGACTTCTGGAATCCCCAACGGATTGCCGAACAACGCGAACGAAAGGAGCTGGTGCACAACGCCATCGCGGAACTCCCCCCCGACTACAGGCTCGTCATCACCCTTCGTGATATAGAAGAAATGTCCACGGCGGAAGTCGCCCAGGTCCTCGAGATCAGCGAAGGCGCGGTACGGGTTCGCCTGCACCGCGCCCGGCTCGCCCTGCGCACGCTGCTCGACCGCTATTTCCATTAGTCTCTGTCCCCGAGTGCCCACATGACCTTGTTCGAAAAGATCCGCAGTCTCTTCTCGCCCGGGCTCAGCTGCGAGCAGGCGAGTGCGTTTATCCTCGACTATGTCGAGGGGCGCATGGACTCCGGGCTCCGCGCCCGGTTCGAGGCCCATCTGGACATGTGCCCGAGCTGCGCGCCCTTCCTGGATCAGTACCGCCAGACCATCACGCTCGTCCACGACGACGGCCAGATCGAAGTCCCCACAGGCCTCATCGAGCATACCCTGCACTTCCTCCGCGAACAGCGGGCGCCCGGCGCCGAAGGCGCGACCACCTGACCCGTTGCGGTTCGTCATCCCTGCTTGTTATATTCCCGCCGGACTACCCACCGTCCGCCTGCGTCGCCGCATCCGCCCGACGCCGTGATCGCGCTCCCCGCTGCCACCATGCCGCCGCTCCCCTTTCTCCCAATGGTCCACGTTAGGATATGCCCGGACGTTCTGTGGTCCTCATTCCGACGTATAACGAGGCGTCCAATATAGCCGGCGTGCTCGACCGCATTCTCGCGCTGCCTGACCCCGTTTCGATCCTCATCATCGACGACGGGTCTCCGGACGGGACGGCGGACATCGTACGATCCTACCAGGCCCGATTCCCCGATCGCATCGGGCTCATCGAACGCACCGGCAAACTCGGGCTCGGAACGGCCTACATCGCGGGCTTTCGGCACGCGCTCGAACAGGGCTTCTCCTGTATCTGCGAGATGGACGCCGATCTTTCGCACAACCCGGACGACCTGCTGGCGCTCATACGCCCCGTTTGCGACGGCGAGGCCGACCTGACCATCGGGTCGCGGTACATTGAAGGCGTGCGCGTCATCAACTGGCCGCTGAGCCGGCTCATCCTGTCCTACGGCGCCGGCATCTACACCCGGATGATCACCCGCCTGCCGGTCCAGGATGTCACCGCCGGCTTCAAGTGTTACCACCGGCGCGTCCTCGAGGCGATCGACCTCGACGCCGTCCGCTCGAACGGCTACTCGTTCCAGGTGGAAATGAAATACCGCGCCTGGCGCAAGGGCTTCCGGCTGCGGGAGGTGCCGATCATCTTTACGGAACGGACGGAAGGTCAATCGAAGATGAGCCGCAAGATCGTGTGGGAAGCCATGCGCAAGGTCTGGGAACTGCGGCTCCGCGATCTATTCCGCCGTCTTTGAACGCAATTCTTGAACGACGGACAACTTTCAGGGGGCGGATGCATTAATTTGCGGCCTTGCTGCCCCGCGTCTGGCCAAGCATTTCGCCGGCGCAGCATGTTCCCGTTTGTGCCACCGAGAAGTCCGTAGCGAAATGTCAACCTATAAACACCTCAAGGCGCCCGCTCAGGGAGAGGCCATCACCAAAACCGGCGACAAGCTCAACGTGCCGGATCATCCGATCATTCCGTTTATCGAAGGCGATGGCACGGGTCCCGACATCTGGCGCGCCTCGCAGGTCGTTTTCGACGCGGCGGTCAAGAAGGCGTACGGCACGAAGCGGAAGATCGAATGGTTCGAGGTCTATGCCGGCGAGAAGGCGTTCGCTACGTTCAACGACTGGCTGCCCCAGGATACCCTCGACGCGATCGAGCATTACATGGTCGCCATCAAGGGGCCGCTCACGACGCCCGTCGGCGGGGGCATGCGCTCACTCAACGTGGCGCTCCGCCAGAAGCTGGATCTCTTCGCCTGCGTGCGGCCCGTCCAGTATTTCACGGGCGTCCCCTCCCCGGTGCGCCAGCCCGAACTCGTGGACATGATCATCTTCCGCGAAAACACGGAAGACATCTACGCCGGCATCGAATACAAAAACGGCACGCCGGAGAACACGCGCCTGATCGACTTCCTGCAGAAGGAGCTTGGCGTCACCTCGATCCGCTTTCCCGCCACGAGCGGCATCGGCATCAAGCCGATTTCCGCCGAGGGCTCGAAACGGCTTATCCGCGCGGCCATCCGCTACGCGATCGACGAAAAGCTGCCCAGCGTGACGCTCGTCCACAAGGGCAACATCATGAAGTACACCGAGGGCGGCTTCCGCGACTGGGGCTACGAGCTGGCGAAGGAAGAATTCGGCGCGACAGAGCTGGATGGCGGCCCCTGGTGCAAACTGCCGAACGGCCTCATCATCAAGGACGTGATCGCGGACGCCTTCCTGCAGCAGATTCTCACCCGGCCGGCTGAATATTCGGTCATCGCCACGATGAACCTGAACGGCGACTACATCTCGGACGCCCTCGCCGCGCAGGTTGGCGGCATCGGCATCGCTCCGGGCGCCAACATCAACTACGACACGGGCATGGCCATCTTCGAGGCGACGCACGGCACGGCGCCGAAGTACGCCAATCAGGACAAGGTCAACCCGGGCTCGGTCATCCTCTCCGGCGAGATGATGTTCCGCTACATGGGCTGGCGCGAAGCGGCCGACCTCATCATCGCGTCCCTCGAAAAAACGATCGCCCAGAAACGGGTGACGTACGATTTCGAGCGGCTGATGGAGAAGGCGACGCTGCTCAAGACGAGCGAATTTGCCCAGGCGATGGTCGAAAACATGTAATCGATCCGGGCGCGAAGCGTCGACGGCGGTCCGCTCCGGCGGGCCGCCGTTTTTTTATGCCGGCCGGGTCGAGTGGTCGGCTTCCAGGACGGGGGCGGCACCGGGCGCCGGCTTCCTGATGCCGAACGGCGCGCCGAACAGCCGGTCGTAGGCCCCGATCAAGCGGGGGGCCGAGAAATCCCAGGCCAGTTCGCTCCGGACGCGCGCCAGGCCGGCGTCGCCCATGCGTTGCCGCGCCTCCGGGTCGTCCATCAGCCGCTCGATCGCCTCGGCGAACAACGCGATGTCGTTGTTCGGCACAAACAGCGCCGAATCCGGCGCGGTGAAGCGATGTTCGGGCAGGTCGAACGCGACGATGGGTTTGCCGAACGCCATGTATTCGGACATCTTGATCATCGTGCAATGGTCGTTGCACGGGTTGGAGGGGTCGGGGTCCAGCCCGATGTCCATCGTCGTGAGATAGCGACCGAGGGTAGGTTTTTCGACCCATCCCGCGAACTGGATGTGCGACGCCACCGCGAGTTCGTCGGCGAGGGCGCGCACGCGCGGCAGGTCGTCGCCTTCGCCCATGACGATGCAGAGGAAGTCGTCGCGCCGGCGCGCATGCAGAAGGTGGGCGAGCGCGCGGACCAGGTAGTCCAGGCCGTCCTGGATGCCGATCACGCCGGCATACCCCAGGATCGTCTTGCCCGAGTCCTTCAGCGCATCGAACGGCTCGTACGCGCCGATGTCTTTGAGCAAGGGGCCGTTCCGGACGATCGTGACGTCCGATTCCGCCCGGCGCCCGCGTTCCATCGCGAGGCGTTTGAAGGACTGGTTCGTCGCGATGACATGGTTGGCCGATGCATAGGTGCATCGTTCGAGGAAGCGCAAGGCGCCGTAGATGAAGCGGCTGCCTTCGCCGCCGGTCCGCGCCATGTAGAGTTCCGGCGACACATCGTGGTGATCGAACACGAAGGGCTTGCCGAAGAGCCGGTAGAACAGGCCGATCACGAACAGGGTGTCCGGCGGGTTGTGGGCATGGACCGCATCGAACCCCTCGCGCCGCCAGACGCGGAGCGAGACCCAGAACGCGGCGACCGTTGAATACAGAAATTCCCACGCAAAACCGATCACGCTCTTGTTCTCGGGCGGGGGCGGGTAGCGATACACCGAGACGCCGGCGACGCGGTCTTCCGGCGGCTCGCCATCGCCCCGGGGCGCGATCACGGTGACATGGTATCCGGCCTCTACGAGCGCCACCGCTTCTCTCCTCACCCGCGTATCGCCAGGATAGGGGTTGTTTTCGAGCAACATGAGGATGCGCGGGGCGCGGGCCTTCCCGTTACGGACAGATGCTGGCATCAACAGATAAAAAATGCGACGCTGCCGGCCGGTCGACGCGTCCGTGGGGCGGCAGGGCGTCTGGCGGGCAGGCCATCAGAACGATCGAGAAACGATGCAAGGGGTGACGGGAGCCGGCGCTGACAAGTGGGTCGACGGGTTTGTACGACGGCTCTTGCAGTACGTCGTTGCAGGCGGAACGGGCTACGGGTTCCTCGGAAGATTTTCGGGGCGAGCGGGATCCGGAGGCGCGGGCGTCACGCCGGCGAGGCGGTTTCTTCCAGCAGGGCATCGAAGACGCGGGCGTGCACCCGCCAGTCGAGCCGCTCGGGGATCTCATGGAGCGTCTCCGGAGGAAGGGGGCGCTCCTCTCCCTTGAGGATGCTCATCATGATGCGGAAGAGGTGCTCCTCGTCCTGATACAGCGTCGGCGCGTGCAGGAGGGGCTTGTGCAGGCTTGCCGGGATGAGTTCGGGGTAGCTGAGGCGGTTGGGCAGGAGCGGATGGCAGCCGCAATAGATGGCCTCCTGGATCGCGATCCCGAAGAACTCGTGCACGGCGGTCGACACGATGATGTCGGCGCGGTGGAGGAGCGTGCTGTACTCGGCGAAGTCCTCGGCGTACCCGTAGTGCAGGATCCGGTCCGCGTAGCGCTCGAACGCCTTTTCGAACTCGTAGGGCTGCTCTTCGAAGTGCTCGCCGGCGAGAATCAGCCGGAAGCGGCAATCGACGTCGTCCAGCCGGTTCATCAGCCGGAAGAAGGCTTCGGGGTTTTTATCGTATTCCCACCGCTGATTCCACAGCACCACGGGCACGTGTGCCTGGGCGCGACCGCGCGGCGTGAGGTGCCGGCGGTACGGATCGTGCGCCCGCAGGTCCATCCCCAGGTGGATGACGCTGCATTTGCGGCGGATTTCCTTGACCCCGTTGAGGTGGTTGTAGTCCGGGAACGCGCGCAGCAGGACCGGGAGGGCCTCCATGAACTCGTCGTGGTGAAACTGGGAGTTGAAGACGACGCGGTCCGCCGCGAGGCAGGACATGTAATTGATGTAGGCGTAGGTGTTGTCGCGTTCCTCGCCGGGCCGCAGCGGGTAGGTGAGCTGGTTCTCGTGCATGTACATGACGACCGGCACATCGCCCAGGTGGGGGCGCATCAGGGCGAGGAAGGCCGGCACGTTCAGCATGTCCGTCGCGAAGATGACATCCGGCTTGTAGCCCTTCTCGATCGCCAGGCGGGCCTTGCGCGCCATGGTGACGGCGCCGCCGTGCATGCGCCACTTCCAGAATCGGCCGGACATGGTGAGCGACTGGAAGTCGTGCCGGCTGTGCCGGATCAGGCCGTCCAGAAAATTGCGGTGGGATCCGCTGTACCACGGCTCGATCGCCAGCACATTGAGGGGCGTTTCACTCATACGTCTTGAAACGGCGGGAGCGCCGGGTTGCGCAACTGGGGTGGTCGCCAGGCAGGATTTCCATCGATCCGGCAGGGATCCGAGCAGCCCCTGGCAGGGCGGGCGGTACGCCGGAGCGGCGTATTACGTCTAGATAGGAAAGTCAGGAATCTTCACCCTGGGCTTCCTGGGCGGTTTCTATTTCGCGGATGAGGGCCTCTTCCTCTTCGATCGTCGTCGGGCGTACGATGCTGACGGCGCGCACCTGCAGTTTTTCACGCAGATCGCCGTCGCGCACCTCTTCCGCTGTCACGGCTTTCTCTTCGCCAGGATTGAGCCGCAGCGGTCGGGTTTTCATGGCGATATCAACAGGACGCGTATTCGTGTTCTTGATCACCATCCCCCGGCGCTGCTTGGAGATTGACATATCGTACACCTGATTGATGTGGTCTTCGCTATATGAGGCGGTACAGTATACGACTTTCCAACGGGTTTAGGGCGATGCGCGCCGGCGCTCTACATCCTTTTCACATAGCGGCGGGCCGCGCCCTGGTCGACCTCCTGCTACCCGTCTTCTGCGTCGCGTGCGGCCGCGCTGCCCGTACCGGCGCGCTGCCGCTCTGCGCCGGCTGCGCCCGAAGCATGCCCCGCGCCGACCTCGAGGCGGTGCGCGAGCAGCTCGCCCTGTTGCCGGAGCGCGCGGGGCGGCCGGATACCGCGTTCGCCATGTGGTCTTTCGTGCAGGACGGCCCCCTCCAGCACCTGCAGCACGCGCTCAAATACGGCAACCGGCCCGTCTACGGGCGGGCGCTCGGGGGCCTGATGGGTCCGTCCCTGCGCGACCACCTCGCTTCCGCATCGCTCGACGGCGTCGTCCCGATCCCGCTGCACCGCGCCCGGTTGATCGAGCGGGGCTACAACCAGAGCCACTACCTGGCGCAGGGCATCGCCGACGCCCTGGGCCTCCCTCCCCCGATGCGCGACCTGCGGCGCGCGCGCGCCACGCGGACGCAGACGCGACTCGGCCTGACGGCGCGATGGGAAAACGTGGCCGATGCCTTCGTGGCCGGAAACGGCGTCGCCGGCCGGCGCGTGCTCGTGGTCGACGACGTGCTCACGACCGGCGCCACCGCGTGCGCCGCGGCGCTGGCGCTGCGCGAAGCCGGCGCGGAGGCCGTCCACCTTGCGACGCTGGCCTACGCAGCGCGGGGATGAGGCCGTGTCACGGTACGGCGACGGGCAGCTCGCGGGCGCACCAGCGGGCTTCGTCGGCGTTGTTGGTCGCAACGATCAGCAAGCCGCCCCGGTCGAGGTGCTGCTGCATGACGTCGCGGACCATCCCCACCCCGCGGGCGTCGAGGTTGGTCGTCGGCTCATCGAGCAGCAATAACGGCGGATAGGCCAGCAGGGCAGCGGCGTATTTTACGCGTACCTTCATACCCGAGGAGTACGTGGCCACGCGGTCATCGGCCCGGTCGGCGAGCTGCACCTGCTCCAGCACGGCGCCGATGCGCGCCGCCCTGTCCGGCATCCGGCGGGCCGAGGCGATGAAATCGAGATTTTCGCGGGCGGAGAAGCCGTCGTACACGTTGAGGTACGGGGCCACGAAACCCGTTCGCAAGGGATGCCGCTCCTGATCGACCGCCTGCCCGTCGATTTCCAGCCGCACCTCCCCTTCCGTGGGCTGCAGCAGCCGGGCCAGGATGCGAAGGAGCGTCGACTTGCCCGAGCCGTTGGGGCCCGTCACCGCGAGCGACTCGCCGGCGCTCAGCTCGAATGCGACGTTGCGGAACAGCCAGCGGCGTCCAAATCGCCGGCCCACGCGCTCGGTGGTCAGTCGGGTTATCATGGGAAGTGGGATGCGGGATGTGGGATGTGGGATGCGGGATACGGGATGCAGGATACGGGATGCAGGATACGGGGTGGAACTCCGCCGGGGGGGCGGGATTACGGATAATACGAATTCCTGCCCTCTCTTCGCTGCAAAGCCTGGATGAAGGATACCCGCTGCCACGAGGCTGTCACCCCCGTGGCGTATGCTGCCGGACCGCTTACCCTATAACGCCGTACCCGCATGACCGCAGCATCCGACGCCGCCCTGTTCGGCGCCGATCCTACCCCCCGCATCGTGGCGATCCATCCGATCGGCCTGGACCAGAACACGCCGGCCCGCGTCGTCCTCTACATCCGGTCCGAGGACGGCGCGCGCATCGACACCGAGGAAGCTCCCCTCTATCCGTTTTTCTTTCTGTCCGACGAGGCGCTGCTTCGCGGCTTTCCCGAAAACCGGTACCGGAGCCAGACGCTCGAAGGCCCCAACCACTACCGGCATCTCGTGGTCGTCCAGTCCTGGAGCGCCTACTGGGACGCGATCCGCCACATCGAACGCCAGGCGCCGGGGCCCGCCGGCCGCTCGGACATCCTCTATCTGGTGCCGAATCCCGCCCAGCAGTACCTCATCCAGACCGGGAGGACGCTGTTCAAGGGGATGGGCTTCGACGACGTGCACCGGCTTCAGCTGGACATCGAGGTATACGCCTCCCGCGGCTTTCCCCAGGCGACGCGTGCCGAGGACGAGATCATCCTCATCGCGCTGTCCGACAACCGGGGATGGCGGCACATGATCGACCGCCGCGCGATGAGCGAAAAGGACATGCTCGCCCGGCTCGTGGCCCTGATCCAGGAGCGCGACCCCGACGTGATCGAGGGGCACAACATCTTCGCGTTCGACTTCGCCTACCTCATGCAGCGGTGCGCGATGCATCGGGTGCCGCTGGCCATCGGCCGGGACGGCCGGCCGCCGCGGGTCTTCCCGTCGAGCATCCGGTTCGCCGAGCGGGCCATCGACTTCCCGGCGCTCGATATCGCCGGCCGGCATGTCGTCGACACCTATTTCCAGGTCATGGCCTTCGACGTCTTCAAGCGCGATCTGCCGGGGTACGGACTCAAGGTCGCGGCGCGTTACTTCGGCCTCGCGGCGCCGGAGCGGACGTACATCGCCGGCGACGACATCAGCCGTATCTGGCACGAACAGCCCGATTTGCTCGTGGAATACGCGTACGACGATGTGATCGAGACCGAGCGTCTGGCCCGGCATCTCTCCGGCTCCACGTTTTACCTGAGCCAGATCGTGCCGATGCCCTACGGCCAGATCGCCCGCACCGGGCCGGCGGCCAAGATCGAGGCGCTCTTCATCCGGGAGTACCTGCGTCACAAGCACGCCATCCCGCGAAGCCAGATGGGCACCCAGACCCTCGGGGGCTACACGGATGTGTTTTTCACGGGCATCGCCGGCCCGATCGTGTATGCCGACGTCGAGAGCCTGTATCCCTCCATCATGCTCAACTACGACGTCCGGCCCCGGCAGGACACCCTGCGGGTCTTCCCCGAACTGCTCCGCCGGCTGACCGAGCTGCGTCTGGACACCAAGCGGAGCATGAGGGAGGCGGCGTCGGAGGAAACCCGGAGCGAGCTGGACGCCCGCCAGAACTCGTTCAAGATCCTGATCAACTCGTTCTACGGCAACCTGGGGTTCAGCCTCGCCGCCTTCAACGATTTCGAGGAGGCGGATCGCGTCGCCCGGATCGGGCAGGAGCTGCTGCGGAAGATCATCGCCGCGATCCGCGCGGCGGGGGGCCGGGTGATCGAGGTGGACACCGACGGCGTGCTTTTCGTCCCGCCCGCCGGCGTGGACACCGAAGCCGGGGAACGGGCCCTGGTGGACCGCCTGAGCGCCGGCATGCCGGACGGGATCCGCATCGGCTACGACGGACGATTCCAGAAAATGCTGTCGTACAAGAAGAAAAACTACGCCCTGCTGACCTACGACGACCACCTCAAGTTCAAGGGCTCGTCCCTCGTTTCGCGCTCCAGCGAGCGCTTCGGCCGGCGTTTCGTGCGCGAGGCGATCCGCCTGCTGATGGACGAAGACATCCAGGGCCTGCACGACCTCTACCTGGCTACGCGCGACCGCATCCTCGCGCACGACTGGGACGATGCGGACAGTTTTTCGCGGACCGAAACCCTGAAGGACCAGGTCGACCGCTATCTGGCCGATGTGCGTGCCGGCAAACGGACGCGCGCGGCCGCCTACGAGTTGGCCATTCGCCGCGCCGACGAAACCGGGCAACCGGTTCGCAAGGGGGATCGCATCACCTACTACATCGCCGGCTCCGCCTCCCAGGTCACCTCGTTCGAGGAGGCGCGACTGGCCGAGTTGTGGGACCCCGCGGCGCCCGACGAAAACACCGGCTTTTACCTCAAGCGGCTCGACGAATTCGCCCGGAAGTTCGAGCCCTTCTTCGCCGACCACGATTTCCGGCTGATCTTCTCGCCCGAGGATCTATTCGGCTTCGATCCATCGCCCATCCGCATCCTCTCGACGGAGACCGACCCCGCGCCGATCAGTCCGGATGCATGACCGTTTCGACGGGCACCCAGAGGCTGAGGGCTTTCCGGAGCGTCTCGCTCTTGACCGGCTTGGAGACAAAATCGTCCATGCCGGCTTCCAGGCAGGCGTTCTGGTCCTCGGACATCGCGTTGGCGGTCATGGCGATGATCACCGGCTGGCGCTCCGCGTCATACCGTTCCCGTATCGCGCGGGTCGCCTCGATGCCGTCCATCTCCGGCATCATCATATCCATCAGCACGACGTCGTAGGGAATGCGATCGAGGGCGTCCAGCACCTCGAAGCCGTTGGCTGCCACATCGACCCGAAAGCCCATATTCTCGAGCATCTTGGTGGCGACCTTTTGGTTGATCACATTGTCCTCCGCCAGCAGCACGCGCGTGCCGGTCTGCTGGATCACGGTCCGGGGCCGCAGGGCCGCCGGCGTCTCGGGCGGCTGTTCGTCGATCGGGAGGTGCAGCGCGCCCGAAATCGTGCGTCGGAGCTGCTCCGACTTCACCGGTTTCGACAGCCACGCGTGGATCACCGATCGGTCCTTCATCATGTTCTGTCCGATCGAGCTGAGCAGCACGACGGGCATCGCGACGAGGCGCTCGTTGGCCGCCATTTCCCGGGCCAGGGTAACGCCATCCATCTGCGGCATCTGCATATCAAACAGCCCCAGATCGAAGCTCGCGCCGCCCTCGATCAGCGCGAGGGCCTCCTCGGCCGACTCGGCGGTTTCGGGCAGCATGCCCCAGGCCTGGGTCTGCAGCGACAGGATGCGCCGATTCGTGGCGTTGTCGTCGACGATCAGGACGCGTTTTCCTTCCAGCTGGCGCGATTCGGAGGTCGGGGTGTGTTCGGCCGCGGCCACGAACGTGCACGTGAAGGTAGAGCCGGCGCCCTCCGTACTCTGCACCGACAGCCCGCCCCCCAGCAGTTCGCTGAGCTGATAGCTGATGGCCAGGCCGAGCCCCGTGCCGCCGTATTTCCGGGTCGTCGAGGCGTCGACCTGGCTGAACGACTCGAACAGGCTATCGAGGCGGTCGGCCGGAATGCCGATGCCGGTATCGCGGACCTGGATCGCGATTCGATACTGGGCTTGCTGCAGCTTTTCCGCCGTGACGTGGACCGAGATTTCGCCTGCCGGCGTGAACTTGACCGCGTTGGACAACAGGTTGACGACGATCTGCCGGATGCGCGTGACGTCGCTGACGATGGTGCCGGGTACGTCATGCTCGACGTAGAGCAGCAATTCGAGTCCTTTGGCGCTCGCGGCCGGCACGAGCAGGTCCAGGGCATCCTCCAGACACGCGCGCAACTCGAACGGGTGGCGCTCCATGACCAGCTTTCGCGCCTCGATTTTCGAGAAGTCCAGGATGTCGTTGATGATGGTGAGCAGCGACTCGCCGCTCGACCGGATGACATTCACAAAATCCTGTTGTTCGAGCGAGAGCGTCGTCTCCAGCAGCAGCGACGTCATCCCGATCACGCCGTTCATGGGCGTGCGGATTTCGTGGCTCATGTTGGCCAGGAACTCACTCTTCGCGCGCGCGGCGGCGTCGGCGTCGTCCTTGGCCTTGCGGAGCGCCTCTTCCACGGCGAGCCGGCCGGAGATATCGGCAAAGGCCGAGATGGCGTATTCGATCTCCCCGTCGCCATTGTACACCGGAGCGCCCCACGACTGAAGGGGGATGCGCGTCGCATTCTGCAAGAGGTCGATATCGTCCACCATCGCCGATTCCCCGTTGAGCGCGCGCATGATCGGCAGCCGCTCGATTGGGTAGGTCTGATCGGAATCCCGCATGAAGACCTTGAACTGCCCGGTCAACGCTTCGAGCGTGAACTCTTCCCGGGCCAGCCCGCACAGCTCTTTCGCCATCTTGTTGACGTAGTGCGTGCTCCCGTTCCGATCCACCACCATGACCCCGACGGGCACCGCCTCGAGCAACTGCGCAAGGAGCCGCTGGCTGTCGCGGAGCGCGGCCTCGGCCACTTCCCTTCGCTCGATTTCCTCGCGGAGGTCCACGAGCATCTCGGCCTGGTGATCGCGCTCTTTTCGAAGTTTGGCATTCACGGCCAGCAGTTCGTTGGAGCTCAGGTCCATGGCCCGTTCGAGCAGCTGGCGGTCGCGCTGAAACCGGCCGTACGATTCGCTTACCGCGCGCAGGAGCAGGGCGACTTCCTCGGGCAGGTCCGCGGCATCACCCAGATGTTGGCGTACCTGTTTTTCGAGTAATGGATTGAGCGCGTTCGTTGCCGGCATGGCTGCCATGGGGTAGAATTCTTGCCCTGGCGATGCCGATCAGACTCGATCTGCCGGCCGGCACGCCACGGCGGTAAGGAAATCGCGGCGGTTCGATCCTGCACGCTTCACGCAGGCTGCGCCACCTGCTCACGAAGCCAGCTCAGCGCTTCGTCGCGATCGTGAAAAAGTTGAACCGGGGTCGTTACGTCCACAGGGATGGACATCAGGTATTTCGCCGGCACCGAGTTGAACCAGCCCGTCAGCAACACGGCCATCGCCTTGAACATGCCGAGCGTCGCCAGCATGTGCTTCGCCTCTTCGTCGTGCGTGTAGGGGTTCTTTTTGTTCACCAGGATCCCTACTTCCGACCCGCTGATGGTTTTCAGCACCCCCTCGCATTCGTTCACCATATTCCCGTCCATCATCACATCGCCATTGACGACGACTTCCACGATCCCTGGCTCCAGGCACTCGATGGTGCCGAATGTCATTTCATAACGCGTTGGGGTATCTTGCATGGCCTTGGTGGAGAATTTTCCGGGTGAAACCGCATTTCATGTCCTTCTGTATCGGCGATTCTGGCGACTTATTAATCGAACTTTCGCACCGGGGGGGATGGGGGATGCGGGATGCGGGGATGATGGTTCTAGATGCGAGATGCAGGATGCGAGATGCAGGATGCAGGATGTTAGGATGCTGGGATGCGGGGATGATGTCCAGTAAAAAAATCCTGCATCCTGCATCCTGCATCTAAACCTAGCATCTCGACCCAGCATCATGCGCCAGCATCCCACCCAGCCTCTCGCGCCAGCATCTCGTCCCTTCATCCCATTTACAGGTTCGCCGGCCTGCTGTATCTTGGCCACGCGCCAGCATCACCGAACGGACAGCCAACCAGCTTCGTGGAACCGACCAGACCGCCCAAAAACGATCCCCCGCCGAAAAACACCGACGCCCTGTCCGATCAGACCAAAAGGCAGATCGAGGGGCTGAAGGCCGCGGTAAACAGCGAGTCGGACGACGAGCCCGACGAGGACGAGGAGGAGGAATCTCCCCAGCGCCGGCCCCGGGGGTTTTTGTTTGGCGGCCGGCGGCGTGAGGAGAAGAAGGAGCCGGAGACCTACAACGAGTTCTGGTACAAGGAGCCGAATATCCAGATCAAGGTCCCGAAGCCCGACGCCGAGCTGGAGGTCCTGCTGGACGCGCTCCAGGCGAGCCGGGAGCAGCTCGAAACGCTGAAGCGGTCGTACTGCCGGTCGAAGCAGCGCCGCTATAAGGACATCAGCGACGCCTACTACCACGAAATCAAGCGCATCGTGAACGCCGTGGAGGCGCTCAAGGACGTGCTGGCATCGCGCGGCGACGAGTATCGCGTGTATTTCACCGACCGGGAGCATCCGGACATCGCCTGCAAGCGCATCATCGTCGACTGCTTCGTCGCGTCTTCCCTGTACGGATGCGACGCCTGCGAGACCGATCGGCTGCGGTATTTCCGCGACGTATATCTGGCCCGCAACGCCTTCGGCCGGCGTTTCATCCGGTTCTACTATAGCACGCTGGGCCCCCGCGGCGCCGCCTTGCTGAACGACCGCCCCACCCTGACGCGCTGGACGCGCACCCTGCTCGATCCGATCGTGCGCCGACTGCCCCACCCTCCCGCCTCCTGACCCCGCACCCATGACCACCCGATCGCCGTTGCTCGCCGACGTCCCCCCGCATCGCCTCCTCTCGCTCGATGTCTTCCGGGGTGGCATCATGGTGCTGCTGGCCGGCGAGGCGGCGAACGTGTACGGGTCGCTGGGCGATGCCGTGGCCGGCCACCCGGTCCTCGAGGCGATCGTAACGCAGTTCCATCACCATCCCTGGAACGGCCTGCGCTTCTGGGACCTGATCCAGCCGTTCTTCATGTTCATCGTCGGCGTGGCGATGGCTTACTCCGTCCGCAAACGGCGTGAGCGGGGCGAGTCGTGGTCGGGCACGTTGCGCCATATCGTCATCCGGTGCGCGTTGCTGTTGCTGTTCGGGGTGATGCTGCACTGCGGCTACGCCGGCCATCTGGTGTGGGAACTCTGGAACGTGTTGTCCCAGCTGTCGGTCACCATTCTCGTGGCCTACCTGCTGTTCAACCTGCCGTGGCGCACCCAGCTGATCGTGTCGCTCGCCCTGATCGGCCTGACCGAGGTGCTGTACCGCACCTTCCCCCTGGAGGGCTTCAACGAGCCGTTTGTCCAGGGCAAGAGTTTCGGGGCCTACATGGATATGGTGTTGATGGGGAAGATCAACGGGGGCGGCTGGGTGGCGATCAACGCGCTGCCGACGTCGGCGCACACGATCTGGGGCGTGATCGCCGGCAAGTGGCTTCAGGAAGAGCGGGCGCCCGGAGACAAGATCCGCTGGCTGGCGATCTGGGGGATTATCGGTCTGGCGATCGGCTACGGGCTCGACGGGGCCGGCGTGACGCCCATCATCAAGCGCATCTGCACGAGTTCGTTCGTGATCGTGTCCGGCGGATGGTGCCTGCTGGCGCTGGCGGCGACGTACGCGCTGGTCGACGTAAAAGGCTACAGACGTTTTGCGCCTTTTTTCGTTGTCGTCGGGGCCAACTCCATCTTTATTTACCTCTTCTTTGAGACGGTCGGCCATCAGTGGTTCAACGGCTTCGTCGGCATCTTCACCCTCGGCATCGCCGGGTGGCTCCATCTGCCGGAGACGGCCGGCGCGGTCGTGACGGCGTTCACCGTCCTGGCGCTCGAGTGGGGCCTCTGCTACCTGCTCTACCGCCGGCGGTGGTTCTTCAAGATCTGACCTCCCCACCCGTCTCTTTGGCCCGCATCTTGCTAAGGTTTAGCTATCGCTAATCAGAGCGCGGCACCTCTCCCCCCGACGCGCTCGGCGCACTCCATCGCGCCCCCCTCTTACATCGTAGGCTATGCAACAGACGCTTCTCGCGCTTGGCGCGTTGCTGATCATCACAACCATCGCGATGAACCAGCAGCGGTCGATCTTTATGCTACAACGCACCGCGCATGTCCGGGAACTCGAAGCCGCGGCGAGCGACTACGCGCAACGCCGCCTGAGCGAACTTTCGAGCTACGCGTTCGACGAAGCCCGGCTCGGCATGTCCACCCTCATCACCGACGTGGTCGACCTCACCTCTTCGGGCTCGTTTGGCGTGGAAAGCGGCGAAACGGCGGGCGATATCAGCACCTTCGACGACATCGACGACTTTCACGGTTACGTCGATTCCACCGTCGTGCATACGCTGAGCAACGAAACGTACCGCCTCCGCGCCAGCTACAGCGTGCAGTATGTGGATGCCAGCAACCCGACCGGAACGCCGGGCCCTGGCGTGAAGACGCTGATGAAACGGCTCATCATCACGGTCGAGTCCCGAGAGGAGATTGCCGGCGGCGGGGTGCGCATCGTCGCCGACCGCCCCATCGCCGTCTCAGATTATGTCTAACATTGAGCAGCCTGCGCCCGACCCCATCCCTGGCCTCCGCCCCAATCGCTGAATCCGGCTTTCGCAATACACCATCATGCAAGTAATTCTAGACCATCTTTCGGCGCTCATCATCGGTTCCGTACTGATTCTCATCTTCGCGCTCCTGCAGGTGCGCGGGGTGCAGTCCGCCTCCGAAACGACCGTCAACGCCATGGTTCGCCAGGCCACGCTCGATCTTTCCGAAATGCTGGAAATCGACATCCGCAACATGCGCACCGACGTCCAGACCGCGGATGCCGCCTCCCGCGGCATCCTTTCGGGCGGCAGCTGGACCTGCAATACGACGGCCAGCGGCGACACCACCCTGTCGTTTTCGTTTGTGACGATGACGGATCCGTACGCGCAGGTCGACTCGCTCGACCCGGGCAACGCGCCGTTATCCGTCGTGAACTATCTCCTCGTCCGCGACCCGGGCGGCGCATCGGTCAGCCGGCAGATGGGCAACGTCACCGTCAACCACCCGCTTTACCGCCTCGAGCGGATCGTGGGCGGCGTCGTGACGGGCCGCACCCAGTCGTACATCACGTATTTCGCCGTGGAGTATGCGCGGCGCGGCGTCTTCAACTTCGAACCCATCGGTACCGCGGGTTGCCCGACCGACCTCGCCCGCATCCGCTTCCAGGTCCAGATGGCCCAGGAAGGTATCGAACGCATCGCCTCCGATCAGACCGCAAACAGCCAGTTGAATTTCAGCCGGTACGGCTCCACCGTCGACCTGCTGAACTGGGAGTAAACACGCCCCTGTTCATCCCGCACATTGTCACCAGGACTCACCCATGGGAAAAGGCGCACTCCTCTCCGTCATCGCCGTGACGTTTTCGACCCTGTTGCTGCTCTACAACGCGCAGCTCAGCTCCAACCGGACCGGTGAAAAAGAAACGGCCAATCAGGCCCGCATCGTCGCCAAAGAACTCGCCTACGAGGGGCGAAAGCTCGTCCTCGCCGGCTGGGTGGGGACGAACGGCACCGGCACGACGCCGGCGTTCAGCACGATGAACAAGGGGGGCGGCCAGATCGACGTCGTCCACTTCTCCGTCGCGAACGACACGCTGGACTTCACCGTCCGCGCCGCGTTCCAGCAGACCGTGCATGAGATTCGCAGCCGCTATGCCTGGAATGACTTTCTGCTCAACGCCATCCAGCTGAAGGTCAACAAGGTGAATCCGACGATCGACCCGGCGGCGACGCTCAACTTCAACAGCGTTGGTCTGGACAACCAGAGCCTATCCGAACTGGACGAGGTCTTGTTCACCGACCTCCAGATGACCGGGAGCCTCGGGGATTACGGCCTCGGCATGAGCCAGCAGCTGACGGCGATGGATAGCGAGCTCGGGGCGTTCGGCATCGACGTGCTCGAAATCGACCAGGCGCAGCGCGACCTCTACGACACGATGAACGGCGCGTTTTATCCGGACCAGATCGGCGAGGCCGTGGAGCTGTTTGCCGCCAACTACCCGGCGGCCACCACCACGGTAGCCGACGTGAGCGGCCTGGGCGGGACGTTCGGGATGTCGGGCGGCAACGCCATGCTCACCGTCCAGGGCAGCCTTTCGCTGACGAACGACTTTCAGGGCAAGGGCATCCTCGTCGTCGAGGGCGACCTGATCGTGCCCGCCGGCGTGACCTTCCAGTGGGACGGCATCATCCTGGTGAAGCCGCCGGCCGGCGACACGAGCCCGGTCATCGACCTGAGCGGTTTCGTCGACATCGAAGGCAACCTCGTCGCCCTTCAGGACGGCATGCCCAACACCGGGCACATGGACCTGTCGGTCATGCGCGACGTGTCCGGCGTCTGGCCGACGCCGTTTGGCGCCCCCAGCGACATGATCGTCAACGGGATGGTGCTCAAGCACACGCATGACTATACGGCGGCGCAGGGCAACTACGTCGTGTGGCACGCCGACAATCCCGCCTTCCCCAACCACCAGGGATACAACGCGTTCGACGCCACCCTGGGCACCCTGAGCCCCAGCGACAGCATCTTCATCGAGGTCTTCAACAACGTCAACCACGGCCGGGGGCTGGTGCGCTTCCAGCTGCACGGTGAAGCGGAAGAAGTGCATCAGATCGGCACCGGGTTCGGACCGCTCTACCAGTTTTCCGCCTTTGCGCCCTTGCGCACGCGCATCTTCACCGTCAGCGACCTCGAGACGTTCGATATCGCCGTCACGCGCCTGAGCGCGCTGAAGAAGTTATGGGATAAGGCCGGCGAGGCGCATGTTGGTTGTGCGGGGGGACCCAACCCGGAGTCGGGTCCGGAATGCGTGTGGTCGCACTATAACCGCATGGATGCGCTCACCTTCCGCATCTATCAGCGCACCTTCGGGTTCGACCTCAAGATGTACGAGGCCAGCCTGTACTGGCACCGGCGCACCGGCGACGAAGAGACCGAGTTCGAGAACGAGATGAACGACTTCATCAGCCATCTGACCGACCTGGACTACGGCCTCACGCTGAACATCGGCCCGGACGCCACGATCAGCGAGGATCCGAGCACCGTCTTCAGCCTCGTTTCCGAATTCAGCGGGGGCACCTTCGGCCTCATGCACCTCGGCACCTGGACCCGCTCGTGGGACCCCGGCGACCCGGGCAACCCGTCGATCCAGAATTGAGCGGGAGAAGGCAGATCTATGATTAGAGATCAAGGATCAAGGATTGACGATCAAGGATACTCAGCCTCAATCCTTGATCCTTAATCCTTGATCCTTGATCTCTAATCATAGATCCTGCAGCTATCATACCGATCGGGGGCCGCGCGCTTTGCTTTTCCCGACCGTTCGCAGCTATTTTGAGACGTTCCATTCTTTCGACGTCGAGAAGAGCACGCGATGACGGGCACAACAAAAGGCCGGATCCTGATCGCAGGCGCCTCCGGAACGCTGGGAGGGCACCTGACGCGCGAATTCACGTCGCGGGGGTGGTGGGTTCGCACGCTGAGTCGCACCGCCGGCCCGGCGCCGGAATCGTCCGACGACCACCGCGTTGCCGATATCCGCGATGGGCGCGCCGTCCGCGAAGCCTGCGAGGGCGTCGACACGGTATTTTCGGCGGTAGGGGCCTCGCTGAGCATGGCTCCGAAGCTGTGGTCGCCGGACTTCCACACGGTCGATTTTAAAGGCAACCTCAGCCTGTTGACCGCTGCCCGGCAAGCCGGCGTGCGGCATTTCGGGTACGCGTCCGTCTTTCGGAAGCCCGAACTCCGGCATCTGGCCTATGTTAAGGCGCACACGGACTTCGAGGACGCGCTGCAGGACTCCGGCCTGGCCTACTCGATCGTTCAGCCCACCGGCTATTTCTCCGCGTTTTCCGTCATCCCGAGAATCGTGCGCTACGGCATCGCCCCGCTGATCGGCGACGGGTCGGCGCGGACGAACCCCATCCATGAGGCCGACCTCGCCGCGGTCTGCGCCAACGCGATCGAGGCCGGCGAGGCGGTGGTCCCCGTCGGTGGCCCGGACATCTTCACGCGGCAGGAAGTATTCGATCTTGCCTTCACGGCCAGCCGGCAGAAGCCCCGCTACGTGCAACTGCCGCGTTTCGTGATGGGCGCCAACCGGTTGCTCATCGCCCCGTTCGATCCGCGGCTCAGCCAGCTGCTCGCCTTTTTCGAGCGCGTGAGCACCACCGACATCGTCGCGCCGCCATTTGGAACGCATCGGCTGCCGGCGTATCTAAAGGCCGAAGTCGCGCGCGTCCGAAGCTGAGCGCCGGACAGGCCGCGCCCCTGTGTGTCGACCCTTTCTGAGAACATGCCCGAAATATTTACCGATGCGTGGGCCGCGGCCTGGTGCGGCAAGCTGGAAACGTCGGACGCCTACCGCAAGGCAGCCTCGTCCTGGAAAAAACCCATGGTCTTTATCCTCGAGGCCGACCCTTCCCAGGGCATACCCGTGGATCGGGCGCTGTACCTCGACCTCGAAGCCGGCCGCTGCAAGGGTGTGCGCCTGGCGACACCGGCCGACGAGGCGGACGTCCCGTATGTCGTCTCCGGCCCGATCGATGCCTGGCGGGGCCTGCTCGAAAAGGTCGTGGATCCGATGACGACGCTGCTCTCCGGCAAGCTCCGACTCAAGAAAGGCAGCCTGTTTTCGTTGATGCCCTACGCCAATGCGGCCTTCGCCATGCTCGAAGCCGCCATGACGGTCGACTCGACCTATCCCTCATCCTCCTGAGCCCATGAGCACGCCCTCGATCTTCATCACGGGCGCCGCCGCCGGCATCGGCAAAGCGACCGCCGAACTCTTCGCCGCCCGAGGCTGGTTCGTGGGGCTCTACGACATCGATCGCGCCGGCGTGGAGGACCTCGCAGCACAGCTCGGCAGCGATCGATGCTGCGCCGGGCCGGCGGACGTCTGCGAGGAAGCGAGCATGCGCGATGCCGTGGCGCACTTCGGCGCGCGCACCGGCGGCCGGATGGACGTGCTGTTCAACAACGCCGGCATCATCCGGGCGGGCGCCTTCGCCGAGATTCCCGCCGGCGAGCAGCGCCGGGTGATCGACATCAACGTCTGGGGCGTGCTCAACACGACGCTGCAGGCGCTGCCGCTGCTGCGGGCGAGCCGGCCGGCGCGGATCGTCAACATGTCATCGGCCTCCGCCATCTACGGCCATCCCCACCTTACCGCTTACGCCGCATCGAAGATGGCCGTCCGCAGCATCACCCAGGGCCTGGACGTCGCGCTGCGCGCCGACGGGATCCGGGTGTGCGACCTGATGCCCGTATGGGTGCGCACCGATCTGGCCACGACGGCGTCGTCGCAATGGAGCGGATTGACGTCGCGGCAGGTCCGCCTGACGCCCGAACGGATCGCCGGCTACGTCTGGAAGGCCGCGCACGGCCGGCGGCTTCACTGGCGCATCGGCTGGCTCACCTGGTACTACCACCTGATGTCGCGGCTGCTTCCCGAGCCGGCGGCGCGGCTCGCGGCGCACCTGATCCTCAGGGATCGCGATTAAAACGCCGATGCGAAGCCACCTTGCATCCTCCCCCGCCCAACGCCTATACTTAACCGTTTCCCTCCAACCCATCCCGCCTTACCGATGCGTACCGCCTACCTCCGCCTGTCGGGCTACAGCCTTGTCGTAGCGTTGTTTGCGCTATCCGCGTGCCAGCAGGCCTCATCGACATCCGACATGCCCGCCGAAAAATCCTCCGTCCTATTCCTCAGCGGCCAGAACAACCACGCCTGGGAAGAAACCAACGTCCTGCTCATGAACATCCTGGAAGAGCCCGGGCTGTTCGAGGTCACCAAGACGCTCACCCCGCCGAAAGGCAGCGCGCCGGAAGCGTGGAACGACTGGCATCCGGACTTCGGCAGCTACGATGTCGTCGTGCTCGACTACAACGGTGAGATGTGGCCCGACGACGTAAAATCGGCCTTCGAGTCCTACATCAACGGCGGCGGCACCGCGCTCATGGTCCACGCCTCGAACAACCCGTTCCCCGGCTGGACGGCGTACGAGCAGATGGTGGGCATGCTCTGGCGCCGGCCCGACGACGGCACGACCGTCTATCTCGACGACGCCGGCGCGCCCGTCCGCCTCGGCCCTGGCGAAGGGCCGCGCTCGGGACATGGCAAGCTGCACGACTGGAAGATCGAGATCCGGGACCGGGAAAACCCCATCATGAAAGGCCTGCCCGACATGTGGATGCATCCGCATGACGAACTCTACCACGGCCAACGCGGGCCGGCCGAGAACATGAACATCCTCGCCTCGGCCTATTCGGACACCACCTGGGGCGGCACGGGCAAAAACGAGCTGATGATCTGGTGGATTCCCTACGGCCAGGGCAAGGTGCTGACGTTCCTCCCCGGCCACCACTGGGCCAACCAGGACGACGAGCGCGCCTTTTACGATGTCGGTTTCCGGACGGTGCTCAACCGGAGCGTCGAGTGGCTGGCCACCGGGAAGGTGACGATCCCCGTCCCGCCCAACTTTCCAACGGCCGACGCCGTCAGCCTGAAAAACGCCCCGTAACGAGGCGATCCGGGGCCGCCTGAAACGTTACGGAGCGATCGTCATTAATGTAACGGCTTCGGTCACGCGAAAGCGGGGCCCCTTTTCGCCGCATCCTTCTGATTCCATCGATATATCATGACGTATTCTCGGCTCCTAATCCTCCTGGTCATCGCGTTCGCCTTTTCCTCGCCGGCGCTCGCCCAGATGACCCGCACGCCGTCTCCCAACGGGGCTTCCGCCTACATCATCTCGCCGGCCGACGGCGAAGTGGTGACCGGACCCGTCACCATCAAATTCGGATTAAAAGGCATGGGCATCGCGCCGGCCGGCATCGACTTCCCCGATACCGGCCATCATCACCTGATGATCAATGTCGACGAGATGCCTTCCCTGGACATGCCGCTGCCGTCCGATGATCACCATCGGCATTTCGGGAAAGGGCAGACGGAAGTGACGCTCGACCTCGAACCGGGCACCTACACGTTCCAGATCATGCTGGGCGACAAAAACCACGTGCCGCACAATCCTCCCGTCATGTCGGAGAAGATCACGGTGATCGTGAAGTAAAACGGTTAGCGCCCTGGCGCAGGCCCCGTCGCATCGGATGCGGCGGGGCTTTTTTTATGGCTTGAACAGCCCCGGATGGCCGAAATAGGCATAGGACACGGCGACCAGTTCGACGGCGAGCGGGCGGTACCCGTCGTCGCCGGCGACGGCGTCGAAGTCGTCCTCCGAGAGGGCCGGAAACAGGGTCCGCAACAGCGCGCCCTGGGCGGGGCGTAGCCCGAACCGCTCCGGCGCCGGATGCGGAACGCCGGCCGTACGATAGACGAGGCCCGTAGCATACGCCGGCTGGCCGGCCGCAACGGCCGCGGCCTGATAGGAGCGGTTGTACTCGACAACGCCCGGCGCGGCCACGGCCGAGTCCCCCACGAAGCGAATCGCCTCCGTTGCGCCGTCGTCGTCGATGCGATCCGCCATGACAAAGGCGATGGACAGCTTGCCGGCGAGCCCCGCAAAGTCGGCCAGCGCCTGCCGGATGACGGGTTCGACATCGGGGTGCACCCGCCTGCCGGCATCGTCCGCGGCCGGGCTCTCCGGGCGGTAAAACGCGAAGGGGATCGTTTGCGTGTCGGTTGCGGCTTCGATGGGGAACGGCAGGGCATTCACCGGCGCATCCGGATCCCCGCCGGACACCGCCGCCGCGAACCGTTCCGCGGGAAACGCGTCCGGCATGGCGTAGAGGGTGAGGCGATCTCCCTCGACGACGAGCGGATCCAGGGCGGTGAACCGCATGGGGCGGTCCCAGCCGGCGAAAAGAGGCCGGTCGTAGACGACGGCGCCCTCCTGCCGCTGCACCGCCTGCCGGTAGGAGGTAAATCCGTCGGCGCGGTAAAACACGTCGAAGGTGCCGCCAACAGGAAACGCCGTATTCACGGCGCCGTCTTCCTCGACCGCATGGCAGGATGCGGCGGTATCGCCCACTTCCACGTAGCAGATCTCCCCGTCCACCAGCCGGCGCCGGTGGTCCGTCATGTCGTACACGGCGAACCGGATCGGCACCCGATCCCGCCCCACGATATCGACAAAGACACTGGCGATTTCCTCCTCCCCGCCGGCACGGACCCGCACGCGACGCTCGCGGCGCCCCACGACATCCGCCTCCTCCTGAAACCCGAACACGAAACGCAGCAGACCCGACGCCGCCTCGAGGGTATCCGGCGCGATCGCTTCGCCTTCGAGGACCGCCCATTCGATGGGTTGCGCCGCGGTGATCTGGAGGTGGTAGGTGATGGTCCCCTTTTCGATGACCTGCCTGTCGTCGGCGCCGAACGTGATGGCGATGACGCCCCCGCCGAGCGGATCCAGCGGAGCCGGCCCCTCGCCGCAGCCGGCGCCCGCCAGCGCGGCGAAAACGGCGAGCGCCGGTAGGTAGCGATGCAGGAACGTCCCTCGAACCATACGCGGTACCGCACCCCGGGAGGTGGGGCGCAACGGGTCAGAAATTGAAGTTGTCCGGATCGGGGCCGTACCGGTGATGCCGGTCGAGGCTGTCGATCCGCGCCATCTCTTCGGGGGTCAACTCGAAGTCGAAGACCTGGGCATTGGCCACGATGCGCTCCTGCCGGACCGATTTCGGGATGGCAACGATGCCTTTCTGGAGGATCCAGCGCAGCGCAACATGCGCGCCGTTCTTCCCATACCGCCGGCCGATCGACGTCAGCACCGGCTCCGTGGCCGCTTCCCCCTTCATGATCGGGCTCCACGCTTCCAGCAGGATGCCGTGTTCACGGGCAAACTGCTGCAGCGGCGGCTGCTGGAGGTAGGGATGAAACTCGACCTGGTCCACCATCGGGACGATCTCGGCGCTATCCAGCAGGTCTTCGAGTTGATGCACCAGGAAGTTGCTGACCCCGATGGCCCGGGCCCGGCCGTCTTTATAAATCCGCTCGATGGCCCGCCACGTGTCCTTGTATTTCCCCTTTACCGGCCAGTGGATGAGGTAGAGATCGATGTACGACATGCCGAGCCGCTCCAGGCTGGCATCGAAGGCGCGGAGCGTGGTGTCGTAGCCCTGATCTGAATTCCAGACCTTCGTGGTCACGAAGATCGACTCGCGGGGCACGTCGCTCTCCGCGATGGCGCGGCCGACGCCCGTTTCGTTGGCGTAGACCTTGGCGGTATCGATGCTGCGGTAGCCGGCGTCCAGCGCCCAGCGGACCGCGTTTTCAACTTCGTCGCCCTCCTGGCTTCGGAACACGCCCAGCCCGAACCAGGGCATCGTGACGTCGTTGGCGAGGGTGGCGGCGGCGGTAAGGGTATCGGGCATGGGGTTGTTGGATGCTGGATGCTAGATCCTGGATGCTGGGATGCGGTATGCGGGTCTTGAGATGCGGGTCTTGAGATGCGGGTCTTGGAATGCGGGGCAGGCCTGAGTGATCGGAATCGAGCTTTTAGATTACAAAACCCATATCCCATATCCCATATCCAGCCCCCCTCATTCCCCCGTCAAGTCAATCTGCCCCTTCATCAGCATTTCCAGCCGTTCCGGGGTTCGGGGAAGATACGACGTCAGGTTTTCGGCGCCCTGTTCGGTGACGAGGATGACATCTTCGAGAAAGACCGACTGGCCTGTCCGGTGGTTGTAGTACCAGGGTTCGACGGTGAAGACCATGCCGGCTTCGAGCGGGGCGTCGCGGAGGCTGGGGTCGCCGGCGTCGAGGCCGATGTGGTGACCGAAGAAGTCGGCCACCTGCATAAAGGGCAGGGCTTCGGCCGGCGTGGCGGCGCGGGCGGCTTGCTGCAAGTCGGCGAAGGTGACGCCCGGCTTCACCGCCGCGATGATCGCATCGGATACGGCGCGCTGCATGTCCAGCAGTTTTTTCTGCTCCTCGGTGAAGGTGCCGGACACCGGGAGCGTCCGCCCTACGTCGCTCACGTAGTACCCCAGCTCGCAGCCCACATCGAAGATGACGACTTCGCCGGCCTGCATGGCGCGGTTGCGGCGGTTGTAGTGCGCCGCCAGGATGCGCCAGGGCCACAGGGCGTTGGGACCGGATTTGACGATGGGCGCGAACGGCATGCGCTGGCCGCCGCCCTCCTTGCACGCCGCCTCGACGACCGCCTCCATGTCGCGCTCCGTGACGCCGGGTTTGACCTGCTGCGCGGCCCGGGCGATGGCGTTGCCGGTCAGCCGCGCCGCGGCGTGCAGACGAGCGATCTCGGCGCTCGACTTCACCATCCGGACGCGGGCGAACATCGCATACGCGTTTTCGAGCCGCGCGCTGCCGTAGGTGGTCTGGAGATAGTGGATGAGATGCTCGGCCGGCGTGAAGTGGGCGAAGTAGCCGACCTCGACGGGCGTGATGGGGCCGGGCGCGCCGGCGTTGACGTACAGCGGCCGGTCGGTGCTGGCCCAGGCGGAGAGCACCTCGCGGAGTTGCGCGAGGGGCAGCATGGGGATGCCCGTCTTTTGTGCGAACAGCGTGTCGTCGAGGACCGGCCGGCCCGGGAAGTCGTTCGGGCGGCCCGGGTTTTCGAAACGCGCGTCGCGATCCGGTACAAAGAGCAGCATCTCGCGGGCATCGGCATTAAAGACGAGGATCGCGTTCGGCAGCTCGAGGCCGGTGAGGTACATAAAATCGTCGAGTTGACGGAAGGTCTCGCCATGCGACACGCCGTCGCGGGAGGGGACCAGCAGCATCCCGCCGCCGGCATCGAGGAGTTGTCGCGCGATGCCCTGCCGGCGTCGGTCGTATTCGTCATCCGCGAAGGGCAGGTCCGTCCAGTCGAAGTACCGCTGCTCCGGGGCGCCGGACTGTCCCCGCGCCGGCGACGCGAGGCAGAGGCCGGCGAGGAAGAGGGCCACACCCAGCCGGCGCGCGCGGGCCGTGGCGCGAACGAAGGCATAGCCGTATCTGGACGCGAGGTGCTCGAGGCCGGCGGATAGTAGTAGACTCCAATGCATGATCCAAAAGGCAAATAAAGGGTGTTTACTGGATAATGACAGAATAAGCTATATTTTGTCGGCATGGCGAGGCTGGGAAAGCCCATCCATGTCCTTCAGTTCACCCACCATGAGGAGGTCCGACCACCATGAAAGTATGGCAGTTTTTCGTATTGCTATTCGTAGCATCCGTGCTCAGTGTCTGGTACACGTTCAATTACGCCGTCGAGTTTTCGGCGTTCGCCGTAGCCCTGGCCAAGGTATTCATCGGCATGTTCTTGTTCTACCTGTTCGACGTTTGGGCCCTCCGCGACATTGAAACGATTCAGGAGCTGAAAAATGGCAATATTGCGCTCAGTATCTTCTTTCTCGGTTACGCGATCCTCGTGGCTGCCTGCGTTGCTACTGCTTAGCATCGGATGCGCTCCGAACAAGGTCGACAACCACAGCGCCGGCAAAGATCCTGATCTGGCGCCTACGGACACGATGGCGAATATCGCCCGGGAGATCCATGTCGGGGAACAGGCACTCGCTTCCAGCCAGCCCCGGGAGCTCCCGCCGGCGGCCCTGCCGGAGGTCGACATCGTGGACGTCGCGCCGTCCGAGCCGCTTCATGTGGTGACCGCGCGGAAGTACCTGGGGGTGACGGAGAACCCCAAGGATTCGAATCGCGGTACCGAGGTCGAGCAATTCCTGGGCTCGGTTGGCCTGAAGCCCATCCAGCGCGCTGACGGCACCTGGAAGAGCTATCCCTATTGCGCCGCGTTCGTCTCGTTCTGCCTGAACGCCGCCGGCGAGGAGGTCGTTTACCCGCGCACACGCACGGCGGGAGCGCGCAATTTCATCGACAACGCGCGCAGCTTCATCTTTTTTCCGGATGGAGAGGAAAACCATCCGATTTCTTTCGGCAGTCTTCGGGCCAACGTGGTCCAGCGCGGCACCGTGACCATCCCGCCGGGAACCATCGTCGTCTGGAAGGCCAAACGGGATCCCGATGATCCCTATGGCCACGCCGGCATGGTCGTCAGCTGGGAGGGGCAGGCCGGCCTGACCATCGAGGGCAACACCGGCCCCGGCGAAGAGGGCGACCAGCGCGAGGGCGGCGGGGTCTACTTGCGAAAACGCATGCTCAGCCCCGGAAGCGCCTTCCGTATCGTAAGCTTTACCCCGGTCAACTACCGCTAGACCTCCCCTACCCCGAACTCAAAACCCCGGCACACCCCCGTGTCGGGGTTTTAACTTTTTATCAAAAGAGCACCCGTTCTCCTCATTTCGGAACCTTAACATGCGGTCTGGCCGTTAAGAACTCCGACATGAGCGAAAACCATATCCTGTTTTTTTCCTCCGACCTGGACGGTACCCTGCTCGGGGACGGCGACGCGGAGCGGCGGTTCAAGGCGACGTGGGAGTCGCTCGACGAAGGCAGACCCCTGCTCTGCTACAACACGGGCCGGATGCTCGACGACGTCTCGGGGCTGATCGGGCGCGGCCAGCTTCCGGCGCCGGACTACGTGATCAGCGGCGTGGGCACCAATGTGTTCGACTACCGCGAGCGCCAGGTCCTGAAGGAATTCTCGGAGATGCTCGACGAAGGCTGGGACAAACCCCTCGTCGAATCCATCGTGCAGGAGATGCCCGGCGCGATCACGCGGCAGCCCGATCACTACCAGCACGACTACAAGTCGAGCTGGTATTACGCCGAGGCGCCGCTCGCCCGGATCCAGGATCTCGAAAAAGCCCTCGAAAAGGCCGGCCTCGACGTCCACGTCATCTACTCGAGCGCGCTGCACCTGGACGTCCTCCCCAAGTGGGCGAACAAGGGCAATGCCCTCGGCTGGCTGCTCCGGCACATCGACATCCCGGAAAACCGCACCCTGGTCGCCGGCGACAGCGGCAACGACAGCGCGATGTTTGCGCTAAGGGGGGTGCGCGGCATCATCGTCGGCAATGCGCAGCCCGAGCTGGTGGAGCTGACGCGCTCCGGATCCTTCTTCGTCGCCCCGCCGCACGAGATCTGCGCCAACGCGGTCCTTTCCGGCCTGCATCACTATCAGGTGATCGGCGCCGAGCGGCAGGCGGAGACGACGGACGAGCCGGCCGCGCTCTACGCGGCCCTCAACATCTCCCCCAGCGCCGACCTCGGCAAGCTCACCGGCGAACAGATCGCCCACATCCGCACCGGCTACCACAACGCCATCGAGGCGCTGCGCAAGAACATCACGCCGGTCGGGTTTTCAGCCTGCTCGCTCGACGACAACGAGGTCAACGGCACCGACGAGAACTACCGCAGCGTGTGGGCGCGCGACAGCGCCATCGCCATCCTGGGCTCCCTCCCCCTCACGAAAGATTGGGAGGACATCCACACCTGCCAGCGGCAGACGCTGATCACGCTGATCGAGAATATCTCCCCGAACGGCCAGTTTCCCGCGAACGTGCGGATCGAGGACGGCCGGCCCGATTATTCGGGCGTGGGCGGCATCGCCTCCATCGACAGCGGACTCTGGGTGATCATCGCCTTTTACGCCTACGTCGCCCAGACGCACGACTACGAATTCCTCCGCGAGCACTATCCGCAATTGCAGCTCGCGATGGACTGGCTCAGCGCGCATGACAGCAACAACGACGCGCTGCTCGAAATCCCGGAAGCCGGCGACTGGACCGACCTTTTCGGCCGGAGCTACAACGTCCTCTACGACGAGGTGCTGTGGTACCGCTGCACCGTCTGTTTCGGCCGGCTCCTCCAGATGCTCGGCCACGAGGAGAAGGCCGGCGACTACCTCCGCTGGGCGCGCATCATCAAGCGCGAGATCCTGCTCAATTTCTGGCCGAGCACGCAGCAGCCGCCGACGGCCGGCATCACCTTCGCCGAGCGCCAGTATTCCATCGGCGACGTGCGGTACCTGCTCGCCGAGATCACCCCCTTCAACTTCAGCTGGCGGTGCGACACCTTTGGCAATATCCTCGCCTTTCTGTACGATGTCGTGGATTCGCGGCGCGCGGCGCAGACGTTCAATTTCATGTGGGGCGCCGGCGTGAACGATCCATACCCGATCACCAACCTCTATCCCGCCGTCCAGGGCGGCGACCCCGACTGGCGGCCCTATTACGCCGTCAACCTCCTCAACCTGCCTCACCATTATCATAACGGGGGCATCTGGCCGTTCGTGGGCGGCCACTGGGTGCGTTATATCAACAAGCTCGGTCTTCGCGAGCTGGCGCTGCACGAGCTGCATCGCCTGACGGAGCTGAACGAAAAAGGAACCGCCCACGCCTGGGAATTCAACGAATGGGCGCACGGCCGCACGGGCCGGCCCATGGGCAAAGCCTTCCAGGCCTGGTCCGCATCCGAGTTCATCCGGGCCTGCCACGACCTCCACATCGTCGCGGCGTAACCCCCGCAGCCCCGCAACCCCGATCCATCATGACCATCATCAACAACATCCTCGTCATCTCCGTGCACGGCTATGTGGCGGCCGAACCCGAACTGGGAAAACCCGACACCGGCGGCCAGGTCGTTTTCGTGATCGAGATGGCCAAACGCTTCAGCCGGCTCGGCCGGCGCGTCGACATCCTTACCCGGCAGTTCGAGGATCAGCCCGAGATCGACGAGATCAACCGCAACCTGCGCGTCTGGCGCGTACCCTTCGGCGGATCGGATTTCATCCCGAAGGAAAACATGCACGATCACCTCGGGAATTTCGTCACCAACACCCTCTCCGTGATCCGCGAACGCGGGCTGCAGTACGACTGCGTCTATTCGCACTACTGGGACGCCGGCTGGGCCGGGCAGAAGATCGCCGAAGAGCTGGAGATCCCCCATATCCACACCCCGCATTCACTCGGCTGGTGGAAACAGCGCAACATGGGTGAGGGGATGACGGCGGCGGAAATGGAGAAGTACCGGTTCGAGGAACGGATCCGGAAGGAATTCCTCACCTACCAGCAATGCGACCATGTGATCGCGACGACCGTGCAGCAGGCCGAGCTGCTGCGGGAGCAGTACGATCTGATGGAGCACCGCATCACGACGGTCCCTCCGGGCATGGATGAAGATCGTTTTTCGCCCGTCCGGCAGGCGGATCTCAGCGCGCTGCGCGCCCGGTACGACCTGCACCCGCACGACGTGCTCGCCCTGGGCCGGATGGCCCACAACAAAGGCTACGACCTGCTCATCGACGCCCTGCCCACCCTGTTCGATCTGGTGCCCGACGCGCGCCTGGTCGCCGCCATCGGGAGCGACGATTCGGAGCAGGACGAAGCCGGCATCGCCCCGCTGCTCCAGCAGGCCGAGGCGCTCGGCATCGCCGACCGCATCATCTGGCCGAAATACATCGCGGATGAGGATCTGGCGAACTACTTCCGCGCCGCCGGCGTGTTTTCGCTGCCGTCCCGTTACGAGCCGTTCGGCATGGTGGCCATCGAGGCGATGGCCTGCGGGACGCCGTCGGTCATCACGGTGCACGGCGGGCTGTTCGAGCTGATCCAGTTCGGGCTCCACGCGCTCTACGCGGATCCGAACCGCCCCATCGAATACGGCACCATGCTCGCCCTCCCGCTGCTGCACCCGAAGCTGGCGCACCGGCTTTCGGTGGAAGGCGCCCGCTTCGCCCGACAGAACTTCGGGTGGACCGGCATCGCCAAGCGGACCCTCAGCCTGTTCCACTCGGCGATGCAGACCAAACACGCCGATACGGTCGCCTGATTTTTTTGCCCGCCGGCGCCGGCCTGACATGGCGTTGTCATCGGCAGGTGCTAGGTTTGGGTGGATCGTCCATCCTCCCAGACACGCACGACTATGCAACCAACCTCGCGCTCCCCTTCGCGCGCGCAGCGCATCACTGGCCGCATCCTGCAGGGCCTCGCGCTGCTCTTTTTCGCCTTCGACGGCATCGCCAAGCTGCTGATGATCGAACCGGTGATCGAAGCCAACCGGCAGCTCGTTTTTCCGGAGTCGGCGATCGCCGGCGTCGGCGCGCTGCTCCTGGTCTGCAGCATCCTGTACGCCATTCCACGCACCGCGCTGATCGGCGCCGTGCTGCTGACCGGCTACCTCGGCGGCGCCGTGGCCATCCAGCTGCGCGCGGGCAACCCGCTGTTCTCGCACACGCTGTTTCCTGTTTACATGGGCCTCATCGTCTGGGCCGCGCTGTATCTGGCGGACCGCCGCGTGCGGACGCTGCTTGCCCTGAAGTCGGCGTGAGCGGCCCCTGAAACGCATCGACCCCGGGCGCCGCTGCGTCCGGGGTCGAGCATGAACATTTTGACGCGCCGCCTCACACCGCCGTCGGCACCACGTACGGCTCGCGGTAATTCCGGGTGAGCATGGCGTCGGCCTGGGTGTCGTCGACGAAGCACTCGAGGGGCCCGTGGAACTGGAGTTCGCGGCGGAGCCGGTACGAGATGTTCGCGAGGAGCGGCAGGCAGGTCGAGTAGAAGCCCGTTTCGATGTCGCAGGTCAGGTCGCTGCGGTTGCCCGAACGCACGGCGGCGATGAAGTTGTTGTAATGCCCGCCGCCGCCCGGCGCCGCGAGGTAGCCCAGCGCCGGCCCGCCGGCGTCGCCGTCCTTGAAGTCGTCCGACTTCGGCCCCGGCTCGCCCTTACGGCCGAGATACGTTTTCCAGGTGCTGCCGTCGAGCTCCATCCAGCCTTCGGTGCCGTAAAAGGTGTTGCCGATCTTTACGCCCAGGCTGTCCTCGCCGCCGGTGTAGAGGCCGCGGGTCTCGAACTGGAGCAGCTTGCCGTCGGCATATTCGAACGTGGCCGTCTGCGTGTTGGCCGTCTCCTGGGAGCATTCGGTCGACTTGAACTTGAAGTAGCCGCCCATGGACTGGACGCGGACGGGATGTTCGTCTTTGCCGAGGCCCCATCGCGCGATGTCGAACTGGTGCGGCCCCTGGTTGCCGATGTCGCCGTTGCCGGTATCCCAGTGCCAGTGCCAGTTGTAATGCCCCTTCAATTCGTTGTAGGGGCGCCACGCCGCCGGCCCGAGCCAGAGGTCGTAGTGAAGTCCGGCGGGCGGCTCGCTGTCCATCGCGATGCCGAAGGAGTCGCGCGGCTTGAAACACAGCCCGCGGGACATGTAGACCTCGCCGATGACGCCCTCGTGCAGCATCTGCATGGCCCGGCGGACGCTGGTGATCGAGCGGTTCTGGAAGCCGACCTGCACGATGCGGTCGTATTTCCGCGCGGCCTCGACCATCTTGCGGCCTTCGAAAATGTTGTGGGAGCACGGCTTTTCGACATAGACGTGTTTGCCGGCCTGGACGGCCCAGATCGTCGCCAGCGCGTGCCAGTGGTTCGGCGTGGCGATCGAGACCGCGTCGATATCCCTGTCATCGAACACCTTGCGCATGTCGTACGCCGTCTTCGGCGCCTCGCCCTGCAGTTTCGTCACCTCATCCACGCGCTCCGCATAGAGGCTTTCGTCGACGTCGCAGATCGTGCGCAGCATGACGTTGTTTTCTTTCGCCATGCCGGCCCAGCGGCGCAGGTGCCCGAAGCCCTGACCGCGCACCCCGATGGTGGCCATGTTGACGCGGTCGTTCGCGCCCAGAATGTTTGCGTAGCTTTTCGCCGTCATGCCCACGCTGCCGAGCGTGATGCCGGCCGCGCCGGCCGCCAGCTTCTTGATCGTAGTTCGCCGTGATGCGTCCATGTTGGTTGCGGTCTGTCGAGGGAAGAGGAAAGACAAGAAAGGAGTGGGGATGGCAAAATGCAAATGGCTTGCGTGCGTCAGCAGGGCAACCGCATTCTCGCCGTGGCAGCGAAAAGCGTACGGGAGTTTGGGTGCATGGGGGCATTTTTTTACCGCAAAACCTCCCATACCCCATACTCCCATACCGGGAGATGCTCACGTTTGAAGGGCATGCGATGGCCCTGTGTACGTCAGAAAATGGCCCCTATGCGTCGCCGAAAACCCTTCGATCTGCGATTTGCGATTTGCATTTTGCGATTCTCCTCCTATCATCCATCAACTACCCTCTTCACCGACTCCATGCCGCCATGAGCCGCCTCGACCGACGCCAGTTCATCAAGCTTTCCGCCGGCGCGCTTGCGCTGCCTTCCATCATCCCTGCATCGGCCCTCGGCCGCGCCGGCCGGCCGGCGCCGAGCGACCGCATCACCATGGCCCTCATCGGCTGCGGCAACCAGGGCATGAACGACATCAACAACTTCCTGGCGGACGAACGCGTCCAGGTGATCGCGGCGTGTGACGTCAACCGCCAGAGCGCCGGCTACTGGGACGGCAAGATCGCGGGCCGCGAGCCGGCGCGGGAATACATCAACTGGCACTACGCCAACGGGACCGAATCCGGAAAATACGCCGGCTGCGATGCGTACGAGGACTTTCGCGAGGTGATCGCGCGGGACGATATCGACACCCTCCTCACCGCCCTGCCCGATCACTGGCACGCGCTCCCCGTCGTGATGGGCGCAAAAGCCGGCAAGGATATCTACGGCGAAAAACCCCTCAGCCTCACCATCCACGACGGCCGCGTCATGAGCGACGCGATCCGCGCCAACAACCGCATTTTCCAGACCGGCAGTCAGCAGCGGTCGGACTACCGCTTCCGCCGCACCTGCGAACTCGTGCGCAGCGGACGCATCGGGAAACTCCACACCGTCCGCGTCGGCCAGCCGAGCGGCACGCCCGACTTCGGCCGCAGCGGCCACCGCAAGGCGGCGGAGCCCGTGCCCGACGGGTTCAACTACGACTTCTGGCTCGGGCCGGCGCCCGAGGCGCCGTACAGCCCCGCCCGCTGCCACGTCAATTTCCGCTGGATCTTCGACTATTCCGGCGGCCAGGTCACCGACTGGGGCGGTCACCATCCCGACATCGCACAGTGGGGCATGGATACCGAAAACACCGGTCCCGTCGAAGTCCGCAACGCGCGCGCGGTCTATTCGACGGAATCGCCCTGGAACACCGCCATCCACTACTACTTCGAGTGCCTCTACGAAAACGGCGTCAAGCTCATCATTTCCGACGAAAACCGGATGGGCGTTCGTTTCCAGGGAACGGAGGGATGGATCTGGGTGACGCGCGGCGCCTGGGAAGCCTCGGACCCGGCGCTCCTCGAATCAGCGATCGCACCCGGCGACGTACAGCTCTACAAGAGCGAGAACCACGCGCGCAACTTCATCGATTGCGTGATCTCCCGCGAGCAGACCGTCGCGCCGATCGAGACGGCCCATCGATCCATCACGATCGCGCACCTGGGCAACATCGCGATGAAGCTGGGTCGCGACCTGAAATGGGATCCGAAGGCCGAGCGCTTCCCGGACGACCGGGAAGCCAATACGCACCTATCGCGTCCGTATCGCGCGCCCTGGAAGCTGGAGGGGTGACGGCAGCGAGGACACCGTCTCGCAGTTGCCCTGCGACGGGAAACAGGTGATGAGCCCGGTGACGAACTTGAGGATCAGCGACGCGTCGAGCGCCGAGAGATCCCCGTTGCCCGACACATCGGCGGCCGACGACGCGTCCGCCGGAAGCAGCGCAATGCCGACCGCGTGGGCCAGCACGAGCGCCGCGTCCTGGGCGGAGACCGACCCGTTGCCCGAGGCATCGCCGGCGATGAAGGGAGCGAGCGAATCGAGGCTGAGCGACGTTTCGGTGATGCTGGTCGCGTCGTTCACCGTCGTCCCATGCCCCACGATGCGCACGTGGCGCGTCAGAATGTCCTGGACGTCGTAGTATTCGAGGGTTTTCCGGAGTCCGCTGCTGACGACGCCCTCGACCAGCGGCGTCCAGTTCTGCCCGTCGATCGACGCCAGCAGATCAAACGTCGCCTGGCGGGTATCGCCCTTGTGCCAGGCGATGCCGACGCTGGATAGCGTCGCCTCGTCGGACAGGGTGTACTGGATCCACACGCCATCGCCCGTCGCGGACCAGCGGGTGCCGAGGTCGCCGTCGAGGGTATTCTGCGGGACGGCCGCCTCGCGGAAGGCGCTGGCGGTCACTTCCGAGACAAACACCTCGCGCGGCTCCTCCGCCGACACCGACACGAACACCTCGGCCGAAACCGTGGAGGCGCCGGCGTTGTCGCGGGCGACGGCGGTGATCACGTAGGCCCCTTCCGGCACATCCGGCCAGGTGTAGGCGAAGGGGGGTATGATATCGTCGACCACCTCGACGCCGTCGATCCAGAACGAGACGCCCTGCACGATGCCGTCGGCGTCGCCGGCCTCGGCCTCGATGACGATGGCGCTGCCGAGCATGAAGTTCGTGCCGCTGGACGGGCTGGTGATGGTCACCGAGGGCCGCTCGTTGACGGGGTCGCCCCCGCCGCCACCCAGCGTGCCTTCATACCGCATCTTCGCGGGGATGTCGTTGAGGTCCGACCCCGACACGTCGGGGCCGAACGCCGGCCAGGGCAGGTTCGCCGGCCAGAAGTCGGGCGGCGAGGTGAGGTACAGCGAAGCCGGCAGCGTCGCGCCGGACGACAGGGTGTTCCAGACCGGATTCCCGTCGATCACGTTGCCTTCCTCGTACGTATCCTCGATGGCGCCGTCTTTTTCGATACGCGATCCCCGCAGGAAGTGGTTGGCGATCACGTTTTGCCGGTTGGAGACATCGTAGATCGACATGCCGGGACCGCCGCTCGTCTTGCCCTGGATCCGGTTCCGGAAGAAGGTGTTCTCGGGCCCGACCTGGCCCCAGAAATCGGCAATGCCGCTCCACCAGAACAGGTTGCCCTCGTAGAGATTGTGGTTCGGAAAATGCCCGTGGAGGCTGATATCCACCAGTTCCACCAGATCGACGTTGTAGTTGTAGCTGATGATCGAATGGTTGACGCCCGTTTGCGCGAGAATGTAATGGCGGAGGTTCTCGAAGATGTTGTTCGTCACCTGGATGCGTGTGGATAGCTGCTCCAGATCGACGCCGTACCCATGCCCTCCCGTGCCGTAATTCTGCGCGTCGTGGATGTAGTTGCCCTCGACGACGAAGTCCCGGCAGCGGTAAATCTGCACGTGAAACTTGATCGCGTTGTACGACTCGACGTTGCGGACAAAGCCGTTGAACACGCTCCGGAACTCCAGATTATTCGATTCGCCGTACGCTTTCCGCTCGACGGCCAGTTCCTCCACCCCGACGTTACGCACCGGGTGCATCTTCATAACCGAGGGATTGTACTGCGTGCTGATCCCGAGCGAAAGCGGCATATCCACCGTGACCGTATTGCCCGACACGGCGGTGACCTGGACGATCTGCCCCCACGAGCGCTTGCCCCAGTCGGCCTCCCAGTCGGCCAGGTCCTGGCTGACTTCGATCAGGTCGCCGGCGGCCAGCGACGCGGCATTCGCCAGGGTGATGGTCGTCCCGTCCACGGGCACGCTGGCCGTGATGGCGATCGGATCTTCCTGCCATCCGATAAACCGGATTTCGTGGGAGCCGGAGCCGTCGATCACGAGGCGCGTCGCGTCCGAACCGGCGCCCCGGAGGATGATGTTGTCCTCTTTGATGTCCACCTGGCTCTGGAAGGTGTAGGTGCCGGGCGGGAAGTAGAGGATGGTCGGGACGCCGGCGTTGTTCGCCAGGTCCTGCAGCAGCGGGGCCACGTCCGCGACAGCCGGCGTGATGCCCCGCGTCGTGACGTCGATCGTAGTCCACCCCCCGGGATCCTGCCACACGACGGGGCTCCAGCCCTGCGACGGAAAGCGGGATGCCGGTATGTCGCCGGCGATCTGGGCTTCGCCGCGGCACCCGAAGAAGGACCAGACCCCCAGGCCCAGCACGAGCACCGCGGCAACCCGCCAGCGGTCCGTACGGACTCTTTGTACTGCGTTGATAGGCTTCATTAAAAAAGGCTTTCGTGGGACAAGCAACGGGGGGCTTCTCCGAGCGATGTCCGAAGGTCGACAAATCGTATGCCACACACCCGGCGTCCGATCAGCGCCCATTCCGACGCCCGGCATCCCGAAATGAGACATAAAAAAATGGGTTCTCGCGTCAGCAACCAAGTTTTTCGATCGGCATTGTTACAGCGTTCCTGATCCCCAACCAACCGTATCCAGACCAACGTGTCGGATGCACCCATCGATGAAAACCCATGCGAGTAGCCCGAACGTAAACAAAACCGCCACCCAGGATCCCAGGACCGAGCCGGCCTTGACCGCGACGGAGCGCTGGACGCGGATCCTCTTCTACTTTTTTATCGGGAGTTGCGGTTTCGGCATCATAGCGCTCGTGTACGAACTCTGGACGATGTAGGCGCAACGCCTGCACGATAGGAAAGAAAGCGTCCCGGCGGGGTCTACGCCGGGACGCTTTTGCTTTTGGCGCATCGTACCTTTCTCCGGAACGCCCCGCCCTGCGCGCGGGTGCAACGCTGTGCCAGACGAGCGGCATGCTTCCGGACCTCCCGTCCCTGAATCCAGCCGAAACGCGCTGTAACCATGCCCACACCACTTCCCTTCCTGTTGCTTTATGCCGGCACCACGGCGCTGCTCGTCGTGATGACCCTCGCGCTCGCGGCGAAGCCCCTCCGGGCCCAGTCGGAGAACAGAGCCTTGTTCGCCATCCTCCTCATCAACACCCTGCTCGTGATCTGGGCGACGGCGCACGCGTTCGGGTGGGCCCCGCGCGCGGTGTCCGCAGCGCTCGGCCTGCCTGTCCAGGCGCTCTTTTTCCTGCTCCCGCCGCTGCTCTATCGCTATGTGGATGCGGCAGGCCGGCCCGGCCTGCATCCCTGGTTTCGATGGACCGACGCTCTGATGCCCATCCTGTGGGTGGCGGGCGCCGGCCTGATCCGGTTCGCCGCCTCGGCGGGGTATGCCGGCGACGCCCTGCTCCCCTACGCCCGGCTCCTGATCCTCAACGGCGCGTTCGCCGTGTATTACGCGCTGGCCTGGCATCGCCTCGAGCGCGTCCCCTCCAACGCGCATCGATTCTGGCTCCGGTTCGGTCTGGTCCTGTTTGGCCTGCACTGGCTGTTCAGCGCCGCCAGCAGCGCGGCCGGCCTCATTGCAGCGGTGCCGGCGGGCGTGGCGCCAGCGATGGAATTCCTGTCCATCTCCTGCCTGCTCGTCTTTTGCGGGTACGCGACCTGGGTCGCCCTCCGCGAACACCCTGGCATCGCGCGGCAGCCGGGGCGCAGCGTGGAAACCAGCCTGTCACCCGCCGAGCTGGCCGTGCTGGGTGACCGCATCAAGCGCTACCTGGCCGACGAGAAACCCTTCCTCAACCCGGAGCTGTCCGTCGACGACCTCTCGCGGGCGCTCGGCGTGCCGGCGCGGCATACGTCCCAGGCGCTCAACGCGGCACTCGGAGGCGGCTTCTTCGACGTCATCAACACCCATCGCGTCGCCGAGGCACGCCGCATGCTCGAAAATCCCGACCAGCAGGATCTCACGGTGCTCGAGATCCTCTACGCGGCCGGCTTCAATTCCAAATCCGCCTTCCATCGGGCGTTCAGCAAAGAGACCGGCATGACGCCGACTGCCTATCGGAACCGGGCGCTCGGGCAGACGGAGCGGTCGTAGCCGGCGCCGAGCCGCTCTTTCTTCCGGAAAATGCGTCCCACTTTGCGTTGCGGGACGACGCGGCACGGGGAGGCTCCTATCATCGGGCCGCCTCGCTCGTGTCCTCCATCACAAAAACCCGCAACCGACATGCTGCTTCTGCATCGCCTGGCCGCCTGGCTCGGCCTGTTCTCCCTGCTCGCCGCCGCCTGCTCTACGTATGGCGCCCCGGACCGGCCCCGCGATCCGGAAGAAGGCCCGATCGCCCGCGCCTGCCCGGGAGGCGTCTATGAGGACTGGGAGACCTCAGACTATGTGCTGCCCTACCCGGTGGGCCGGACGTACCTCGTGGATCTCAGCCATTGCAGCGGATCCTACCACAGCGAGGGGTTGCCGGACGAATACGCGATCGACTTCAACATGCCCATCGGCACCCTGATCACGGCGTCGCGCGCCGGCACCGTCGTCCATGTCGTGGAGAGCGGGTATGACGGCAACGACCCGAACAACCTCGTCGTGGTGTCGCACGGCGACGGCACCTACGCCGAATACATGCACCTCACCCGCGACGGCGCGCTCGTGGAGGTGGGCGAAACGGTGGCGCCGGGCGACTCCATCGGCCTGAGCGGGGCGACGGGGCTGGCCGGCTACCCGCACCTGCACTTCGTGGTCGCCGTCGACGACTGGAAATGGCCCTACGAATCGACCCCGACGACGTTCAGCAACACAGCGCCCAACCCGAGGAGCCTGGCCTCCGGCTACGAATATACCGCCCGCGCCTATTGAGGGGCGGAGGGTGATTGCCCGAGCATCAGATCGCTATAAGAGACCTCGACCAGGTCTTCCGGCGCGATCGCAAAGGCTTCCATGTAGGTCTCGCAGGCCGCGCGAAGGCGATCCACGCCGATCGAGCCGTCCCGATCGATCGCCTCGATCTCGACGAACGACCCGAGGCCTTCCACGGCGTCGAGATGAAACTTGACGTTGTCGATAAAGAAGATATGCCGGCGCTTGTCCACCACGACGAGCACCCCGAGCGCCGCGGTCAGCGTGTGACGCAGGCTCTCGGAGGTAGCGGCATCGGCGGGATGCAGCACTACGTCGGATCGTTTGGGACCGGCCTGATCGGGCCGGCGGTAGAAAATGAGCGCCTGCTCGACGTTGCCCTGGCGAAGCTTGAGGCGCCCCTCGGGCACCCGAAAGTAGGTGTCGATCTGCCGATCCAGACCGGCGTAGTGCGCTCCGGCCGACTCGAGATATGCCCGTATCGGGGCGTGATCCGCGCAGCGCGCCTTGATCTCGATGTTCAGGATATTCATGAGGGGTTACAGGGTGCAGGGTGCAGGTTCAAGGCGCTGGACTGTATTTCCTTGACCCGTAAACCTGGAACGTGAAACGACACCATGATGCCTGCGCATCATGGTGTACTCGCCTACCGGGTCGTATAGGATTCCGGGACCAGGAACGCGGATGGAAAACGTTCCTTCAGGGCATCCAGCAGCGGCTGCGCGGAATCGGCGTCTTCAAAGTGGCCGGCGCGCACGCGATAATACGGCTGGATCCAGTTCACGTCCACCGCGAGCTCTTTTCCGGCGCGGAAGGCGGCGCGTTCGGCCTCCGAGCGCTCGTTCCACCACGCCAGCAGCCGGTCCGCATGCCGGTCGGCTTCGCCCTTGTCGCGGGCGGTAGCCACCTGGATGCGGTAGCCCTGGACGACGACGGGCCGGTCCTCCTCGGGCGGCGCGCCGGGATCCGGGCGGACGGCCGAGCAGCCGGCGAAAAGCCCCGCGGCGAGCAGGGCCGCGAGCGCAAAGGGGCGCAGGTTCGATTTCATCGGGAGACGGATTATGCTATCTTGGGCATCGAGTACAACGCCCCAGAAGCGGCAAGATCCGAACCATACCCGCTCCGACATGCCCGAGATGCCCCCACCTCCCCGCGGCCTGCATTTTTTCCCCGCCGGCATGCCCGGATCCCGGCGTCGGCCCCGCCTCCTCTTCGCCGCGGTGTTCCTGCTCTGCAGCGCCGCGATGATCTGGCCCGTTTATCCGCTTTTCTCCGGCGCGACGCCGCTCCTTCTCGGTCTGCCGCTATCGCTGGCATGGCTGGTCGGGTGGCTGGGGATCCAGTTTGTCGCCCTCATCGCCCTGTATCGTTCCGACGCGGCATAACCGGGCGCATCCGTGGAAAACTGGCTGATTGCACTGGTCGTCTGCGCGTTGTACCTGATCGTCACGCTGGTTACCGGGCTCTGGTCGGGCCGCTCGGCGAGCGACAGCGTGGCCGGCTTCGTCGCCGGCGACCGGTCGATGAACGTGCTCGTGCTCTACTTCGTCCTGGGGGCCTCCGTCTTTTCCGCCTTTGCCTTTCTGGGCGGACCCGGGTGGGCCTATTCGCGGGGCGCGGCCGCCTTTTATATCATCGCCTACGGGGTTGTGGGGCTCGTACCGCTGTACTTCTTCGGGCCGAAGACGCGCCGGCTCGGCATCGAACTCGGCTTCGTGACGCAGGCGGAACTGCTCAGCCACCGGTTCGGGAGCCGGGTGCTGTCGGCGCTGCTCGCGCTGCTCAGCGTCGTCGTGTTCATCCCTTACCTCACGCTCCAGATGAAGGGAGCGAGTTACATCCTCGCTACCCTGTCCGAGGGGCGAATACCGGAATGGCTGGGGGCGCTCGTGACGTACGGCATCGTCATCGTCTACGTATTCCGTAGCGGCGTGATGGGCGTGGGGTGGACGAACGCGTTCCAGGGGGTGTTTATGATGGGGATCGCGTGGTTCCTGGGGCTCTACCTCCCCACCGTCCTGCACGGCGGCGTCGGACCGATGTTCGAGAAGCTGATCGACGCTGGCTATGAAGGCATGCTGACGGCGCCGGGCCTCACGGGAGCCGGCCAGCCCTGGGACTGGTGGGGGTTCAGCTCGTTCGTCGCGGTGTCCGCCCTCGGCCTCTCGATGTGGCCGCACCTGTTTATGAAGAGTTATGCCGCGCGGAGCACGAAGTCGCTGCGGCTGACGGTCGTGCTGTATCCAACGTTCCAGCTCTTCCTCGTCCCGATCCTCCTCATCGGGTTCGCCGGCATCCTGGCGTTCCCGGGCGTCTCCCCCTCGGACACGATCCTGCCGCATATCCTGATGCAGGATTCCATCGGCCTGAGCGGCGTGATCGTGGGGCTGGTTTGCGCCGGCACCCTGGCGGCATCGATGTCCACCGGTGACGCCATCCTCCATGCCGCCGCGTCGATCGCCATTCGCGACGGCGTCCGGCCGTGGCTCCGGTCGCCAATGTCCGACCACCGGGAGCGCGCCTGGATCCGCGCGCTGATCGTGGTCATCGGGGTCGTCGCCTACTATTTCGCGGTCGCGTCCGACATCGAGATCGTCCAACTCCTCGTGGGCTCCTACGGCGGCGTGGCCCAGATCTTCCCGCTGATTTTCGCCGCATTTTACTGGCCGCGCGCCACCGGACAGGGTGCCGTGTGGGGGTTAATCGCCGGCCTGACCGTCAACACGGTATTCCTGGTCGCGCCGGCGTGGCGTCCCGTCCCGCTTCACGAAGGCGTGTACGGCCTGGCGGCCAACCTCATCGTGCTGATCGGCGTGAGCCTCGCCACCGCGCCGGCGCCGGCGCACGTCCTGCGTCACTACCTGCCCGCCCCGTACGAGGCCGAGCCCGCCCCGCGTTCTTAAGCGCCCTTCGCTCTCCGCCGATACCCTACCTGGAGCCTCTGCCGCTCCCCCACGGTCGCGCCACCCGCCCTCCACCGGGCCGCTGCGCCATCCCATCCCACGTTCCTCCAGGTATTCCATGAAACGGACCAGCGTTCTTTTCGCGGTCGTGTCGATGCTATTCATGTCGACCGGCTGCAATGTCTTCGAGTCGTTTTACCGGGACGGCTCCAGCGACGACCCCGAAGTGCTGCTGGACGATGCGCGGTACGCGCTTCAGAACGGAGATCCGGACAAGGCGGTCGCGTTGCTGGAGAAAGCCTATGCGAAGGATTCGACCGATCCGGAGATCCGCGTCGAGCTTTCGTCCGCCCTGTTTCAGGCCAACGACATCGACCTGTTGCTGATGAAGGATCTGGCCGAATTCATCTCGGAAGACGCCGTGGCCGGTTCCGGCAAATGGAGCGGCGCGCCGCCGGCGTGTACGTTCGAGGGCTCGTCCGATGGGTTGACCGAGATTCGTTTTGCCGACGAGGCCGCGTTCATCGCCCTCTTCTCGAATCGCGACGTGCTCGATCGCGCCATCGCGCTCCTGGGCGACCTGCTGGAAACCGAGGTGGACCTCGACCCCAACCAGCTCAGCAACGCGCATCTGATGCATGCGATCAGCATGATGGCCACCATGGTGCTGGACATCCAGGGCAAGGCCGATGAACTCGGCGCGACCCTCTACCGGGTGAGCCAGAACGGCATCGGGTACTGCGCACCGGACCAGCACGCCCTGCAGGCCCTCCAATCCTACATCGTCTGCGAGAAAGTGCTCGATATCGACGCCGCGATCGACGACCTCGCGATACGCCAGGAATTGCTCGGATCCACGGAGAACGAACTGCTCGATCTGCTCCAGAGCGCCCGGGAGGATTTCATCTCCTCCATCACCGCCAGCTGTGGCATCGACATCCGCGTCACCGGCTGATCCATGTCCGGCTCCGTTTACGGCCTGACTCCCCCTGATTTTGAAACGTGCCATCCGAACCGATGCAACGCTCCACACCTGTGCTTTTCCTGCTGCTGGCCTTTGCGGTAACCATGCCGGCGGCCGGCCAGTTCGTCCCGCAGCATAGCCGGTCCTTCGTGGCCATGCCGCAGGCGCTGGGCATGGGCGACGCCGTCGTGGCGCTGCCGATGCAGCAGTCCTCCTTTTTCTACAACCCCGCCCATGTGGCCAAGGCACGGTTTCACCTGACCGTCGCCGGCGCCCGCGTTTCGGTAAGCAATAACCTGTTCGACCAGGTAGCGTTTTATCGGGACGAACTGCAGCCGGCGCTCGACACCGGGCTCGACAACCTGGATGTCGATGAACTCGACCGGCTCTACCGGCAGACGCTGGATATCGGGCGGGTACCGACGATGCTGCAAGCAGATGTCCTCGCTCCCTCGTTCGCGATGCATGTCGGCCCGATCGGCTTCGGCCTTGGCGCCTTCGGCAGCAGCCACGTCCGCTACCGGCTGCCCGACGGCGGCGGCGGATTGCCGCTCATCGACATGGAGGCCCTCGCCGATGCGATGGTCGTAGGGAGCGTGGGCATCGATCTTACGCCGTTCGGCGTCAAGGGCCTGTCGGCCGGCCTCAACGGCAAATACACCCGGCGCTACGTGACGTTCAAGAGCCGGCCGCTGGATGTGTTCTCGTCCGACGAGGCCTTCGCCCTCATCGCCGGCAACCGCGTCGGGGTCGACCTCGGCGTCCTCTACGAGCGGCCGGCGCCCGGTCTGCTGCCGGGCAACCTGAACATCGGCCTCACGATGTACGACCTCGTCGGAAGCCCGTTCGCCTACGCCTACGACCGCACGCTGCAAGGCGTAGCCAGTGCGGAGGACGTGGCGGACGATGTCGCCCGCGCCAACGCCGAATTCGCGGTCGAGCCGTCCTTCAGGCTGGGCGTGGCCTACTCGCTGCCGAAGCTTCCGGGCGGACTGCTCGATGAGACCGGTGTCGCGCTCGACTATGTCGGGTACAGCGAGGCGGCGGTCGACCAGGCCTTCCTGGCGCACATCCGGCTCGGCGTCCAGGCCCGCGTGAAGATCCTCTCGCTGCGCGCCGGCCTCAACCAGGGGTACCCCACGGTCGGCGGCGGAATCTCGCTCGGGTTTATCGACCTCGACTACGCGTATTACGGCACCGAAGGCGGCCGTTACCCCGGTCAGCTCGCCACCTGGTATCATTCCGGGCAGATCCGGATCGGTCTCTAGGGGTAGGGGTTAAAGGTTCGAGGTTTAAGGTTCAAGGTGGCTATTTTTGCAGGCCTTGAACCTTGAACCTTAAACATTAAACCTTAGACCCTTCCCCAATGCCCCGCCACCTGCTGCCGCGCCTTCTGCTGAACATCTGTCTGCTGCAGGCGGGGTGCAACGCCTTTGCGCCGTTCCAGGACGAGGGCGGGAGCGACGCCATCGCCGATCTGCTGGTAGACGCCCGTATCGCGCTCGATACCGGCGACACGGCAGCGGCCGTATCCTACATGGAACGCGCTCTCCCCCGTTCGGGGGATCGGCTGGATGTCCGCACCTTGTTGTCCGAAGCGCTCGTCCAGCGCGACACGATCCGGCTGTTCGACGTCGTCTCCCTTTCGCGCACGATCGGGTTCGACGACGGCGCGGAAAAGGAGCCCTTCATCCCCGCCGGCGCCGCGCCGGCGTGCTCGTTTTCGCCATCCGCCATCCCCTCCTCGCCTCTTTCGCTGATCGACGAGCCGGCGTATGCGGCGCTCGAGCCGCGCCTGCAGGTGATGCGCCGCATCAAGAGTCTGCTCGATGTCCCGATGCCGGCGAACGACGGACCGGAGACGACGCTGCTCCTGGCCCGCGCCTACCAGATTCGGGCGCTGGTCCACCTGAGTCTGGCCCTGGTGGAGGTCCAGAAAACAGCCGAGGCTACTACCGCGACGCTGCATCGCCTGCCGTCGGGGGGGATCGGGTACTGCGCGGACAGCCAGGAAGAGATGTCGATGATGACCGCGTACGTCGCCTGCCGCACGGCGGACGATCTGGACGAGGCCGCGACCAGCGCCACCGCCCGCGCGCAGCTTTTTGAGAGCCCGCGGGGCACGACCTCCGATACGCTCATCGATGCGGCCAATTCCGCATGGGCCGCGCTGGGGAACGAGATCGCAGAAACCTGTCCGACCCGTTGAACCCGCACCGCCTCCTGCACGCCGGCCGCCCGGGCGGACCCGCCACCTACCCCAGCGAAAGAGATTCTGTGTCAAACCGAACCGTTGTGCTTCGCCGTCCGTTCGTCTGGGCGCTACTGCTTCTAAGCGCATTCGCGAATCAGGCCGTATACGCCCAGCAACTCGTCCAGACAACCCGTCCGTTTTCCCAATCGATCCAGGCGCTGGGCATGGGCGACGCCGTCGCCGGCATCCCATCGACCCAGACGGCGTTCTTCTACAATCCGGCGCATTTCGCCTACATCCCGCCCATGCGGCCGATCCTCAACGCCGTCGGGCTGCGCGCCACGTTCAACGAACAGGTGGTCGACCAGGTCAGGTTTTACAGGGATGAGATGGCGCCGGCCATCGACGAGGGGCTGTCGACGCTGCGCGTCGAGGAGCGGGCGGCCCTCTACGGCGCCGCGCTCGATATGGGCCGCGACCGGGCCTACCTCAATGCAACCGTGCCCGGCCCTTCGTTGATGTTTCGGATGTTCGGCCTCGGCGTGGGCGTGGGGGCATTCGGCAGCAGCTATTTCAGCTACACCTACACCGATGCCGGCGGCGGCGTGCCGCAGTTCAACATGACCGCCCTGGCCGACGTGATGGTGGTGGCCGGCGCGGCGAAGGATCTGTCGACCATCGGGATCAAACGCGGAACGCTGGGCCTGACGGTGAAATACATTCGCCGCAGCGTCTCCAGCAAGAACAAGCCGATCGATGTCATGGGGAGCAACGAGCCCTATCATGTGCTCTCCGCTACGGGCCTCAGCGCCGATCTGGGCCTGCAATACGAACTGGGTAAACTGCCCTTCCTGCCCGGCCGTTTTTACGCCGCCGGCGCGGTGTACGACGTGGTCACCCACCCCTTCTCGTTCTCCTACGATCGCATGCTCGCCGGCACGTACAACCCGGTCGTGGCTGATCGGGAGGCCGTCCTGGCGAACGACGCCTACGGCATGTACATGTCGTACCGTGCGGGGGTCGCCTACGTGCTGCCTTCGTTCCTCGGGATTTTCAAGGAATCGGGGCTGGCCATCGACTACGTCGGCTCGCGCGCGCCGGTAATCGATCAGGATTTCCTGGCGCGGCTGCACATCGGGGCCCAGGTACACCTCCCCTTCCTGTCACTTCGGGCGGGGCTGAACCAGGGGTATCCGGCGCTCGGGGCAGGCATTGCGCTGGGCTTTATCCGGGTCGACTACGCCTACTTCGGCTACGAGGAAGGCCGCGTGCCCGGGCAGGCGCCGGCGTGGAATCACTCCGTCGAAGTGCGCCTCGGGCTGTTTTGAAGGGAGAGTTTGAGGTTCCAGGTTCGAGGTTATGCTCGTGGCCTCCCAGAACCTGACGAGATTTTCCAAAATCCTTTTCGAGGCGTCATCCTGAACCGCTCGCAATGGGCGTGGTGAATGTCCGTTCTCAACGGAAATTGAACCTCGAACCACGAACCCGCATCACGCGTCCGCGGCTTCGGCCTCTTCCTTTTTCTTGCGGTACATCTCGTTGTAGCGCACGATCGAGCGATTGACGACGGCGCGTGCCTTGTCCGGTCCGAGGAAGTTCTCTACGCGCACTTCCTTTTCTTCCAGTTTCTTGTAGTCCTGAAAGAAGCGCTTGAGTTCGCGCAGGGTGTGGTCCGGGATTTCCCAGATGTGGTAGAAACCGTTGAAGGCCGGATCGTCCACGTGGATGCAGATGATTTTTTCGTCGTTCTGCCCCTGGTCCACCATCTCCATCAACCCGATCGGGCGGGCGCGAAGGATGCTCAGGGGAGCGACCTGCTCCTGCATGAGCACGAGCACGTCCAACGGGTCGTCGTCCTCACCCAGCGTCTGAGGGATGAATCCGTAGTTCGCCGGGTAGATGACGGAGGAGTAGAGCACACGATCGACCCGGATGAGGCCGGTCTGTTTGTCGAGTTCGTATTTGATCTTGCTCCCTTTCGGGATCTCCACCACCGCCTGAAACATTTCCGGGGCTTCTTCACCTATGGGCACTTCGTGCCAGGCGTGCGCTGTGCGATACATGAGCGTAGGCTCTAGTCTTTAGAGTCGTGAGATGCGTTTTTCTTTTAACTCCTCACGCCCGAGCCGTTCCACCGACGGTGAGATACTGAACACTAAAATAAGGAGCGTCGTCGGTCCACACATGCTGCTGAACAAACCCGGCCGTCGCCGCGAGGCGGGCAAATTCGTCGGGCGCGTACTTGTAGGAGTTCTCTGTATGGATCGTCTCGCAGCGTTCGAAATCAATCCGATGGCCCGAAATCGTTACGGTCTGGGCTTCCTGGCTGACCAGATGCATCTCGATGCGTCCTTTGGCCCTGTTGTAGAGGGCCCGATGCGCAAACCGGTCGATGTCGAAATCGGCATCCAGCTCGCGGTTGATGCGCTCGAGGACGTTCTTGTTGAACGCCGCCGTGACGCCGCCGGCGTCGTCGTACGCCGCTTCGAGCACCTCGACCGGCTTCTTGAGGTCGACGCCGATCAGCAGCGCCCCGCCCGGCCCGCACACACGCGCCACCCGTTTCAGGAACGCGACGGCGGCGGCCGGCTCGAAATTCCCGATCGTCGATCCCGGGAAATACACGATGCGCCGGCGCGGCGCCGGCTCGAAGACGGGCAGCTGGAAGGGGCGGGTATAGTCCGCACTCACCGGTGCGATCCGAATGTGGGGATACCGGGTGGACAGCTCGCGGGCCGTCTGCTGCAGAAAATCGTGCGAGATGTCGATCGGTACATAACCGGCAGGTTCTATAAGATGATCGAGCAGGATGCGCGTTTTAAGGCTGCTGCCGCTGCCGTATTCGACCAGGAGCGCGCCGGGGCCGATCAGGGCGACCATCTCGTCGATATACCGCTGCATGATGCCCATCTCCGTACGTGTCGGATAATATTCCTCCTGTTCGCAAATGGCCTCGAACAGCTGCGAACCGGTTTCATCGTAAAAGTATTTGGCCGACAGGGTTTTCTGGTCCCGTCCGAGCCCTTCGAGCACATCGTTCAGAAAGGTGGATCGGGTAGGAAGTACGGGCGTGGCAGACGTCGATGCGTCGCTATGGGAATCGGGCATGTCTCCTGGAATAGGGTGAGTGAGAAGCTACGGGCGAAGCACTTCAGCGCGCGAGTCGGATGCCGCTGAACTGCCAGCGTGCGTCGGGCGGGAAGAAGTTGCGGTAGGTGGCGCGGGCGTGGGAGTTCGAGGTGGCACAGGATGCCCCCCGCAGCACGAACTGGTTGCACATGAATTTGCCGTTGTATTCCCCGAGCGCTCCCGGCGCCGGCTCATAGCCGGGATAGGGTGAATACGGGCTCCGCGTCCACTGCCAGACATCCCCGAACAGCTGGAGCAGCGGCCCGTCCTCCGCGCCGGCATACCGCACGGGCCGGTAGTAGCCGGCATCGACAAAGGGGCCCTCGAGAGGCTGCCGGCTGGCCGCGATCTCCCACTCCTGCTCGGTGGGCAGCCGGGCGCCGGCCCAGCGCGCAAACGCGTCGGCCTCGAAATAGCTGACGTGCGTCACGGGTTCGTCCGGATCCACCGGCTGCAGTCCGCTCAGGGTGAACTGCTGCCAGCCCCCGTCCCCCCGCTCCCAGTAGAGCGGCGCTTCCCAGTGGCCCTCCGTCCTCGTGGCCCATCCGGCCGAGAGCCAGAGTTCGGGCCGGCGGTAGCCGCCGTCCTCGATAAACGCCTGGTACTCGCCGTTGGTCGTCAGGCGCGACGCCAGCGCGAACGGCTCGGCGAAGCAGCGATGCCGCGGACCTTCGTTGTCGTAATAAAACCCGTCGCCCTCGTGGCCGACCGGGTAGACGCCCTCCTCGAAAGGCACCCACGACAGGGCCGGCAGCACGCCGGCCGGCCGACTCCGGTACGGACGGTAAACCGGGTAGAGCGGATTGATCGAAAACACATGCTTGATGTCGGTGAGCATGAGTTCCTGATGCTGCTGCTCGTGGTGCAGCCCGACCTCGATGAGCGGCAGGATATCCTGCATCAACAGGTCGTTCCCCGTCTCCATGAGGTGCGCCATGTGCTCGTCGACATACCGGCGGTAGGCATACACCTCCTCGACGGTCGGCCGCGACAGCAGCCCGCGCTGCATGCGGCAGTGGCGTTCTCCGGCCTGCACGTAGTAGGAGTTGAACAGATAGGCGTAGGCCGGATGCAGCGGCGTATAGCCGGCGGCGTGCGGACGCAATACGAAGGTCTCAAAAAACCAGCTGGTGTGCGCCAGGTGCCACTTGGTCGGACTGACATCCGTCATCGACTGGACGACGTAGTCTTCCGCGACCAGCGGTTCGCACAGCATTTCCGTGAAGGCGCGCACCGCGCGATACCGATCCAGAGCGGACTGCGTCTGGGACGGGATGGACACGCCGGCACGCGGCGTTTCAACAAGAGACATGAGCAACCGGACTGATGAACATCGGAGGCGCGAACGAGTGACACATATGCGATATATGTCTACAGGTTCCACCGGCACGGACCTGTTGGATCAACGCGGCGCAAATCCGTTACACGGACGACGGCGCACCATGCCATACGGATCGGCGGCCCCGGAGATCCGGGCGGCGCGAAACGCGGCCGGTCACGGAGCCGGCGCCATCGGATCCGGATGGATCAGTGCATACCCCAGATCGCGCCGGAGGCGTGTGTTTTCCACGATTTTGAAGGGATAATCCGGCTCATCGAGAAAGGTCGGCTCGGCGACCCCGAGCCGGCGGGCCTGCGCCGGATAAAAGACGCGGCGCGCCGGATGCGCATCGGCGCAGGCGTTGAACGTCTGTCCCCAGGCGCCCTGCACGATCACGGCGCGCAGGATGCCCACGGCGTCGTCTCGATGGATCAGGTTCACCGGGGCACGGCCGTGCGGGACCTCCTGCCGGCCGGCCAGAAATCGACCCGGCTGGCGGTCGTATCCGTACAGGCCCGCCATGCGGACGACCGTAGCCCGGATGCCCGGCCACCGGCGCACGCGCTGCTCGGCCTCCCACACGACACCATGCCCCGCGTCGGACTCCGTAACCTCGCGGTTCAGATCGGGGTATACCGAGGTCGAACTCACGAAAAGCACCTGCTCGACGGGCGTGCCGGCGAGAGCGGAGCCGATGGCGTCGATTTTGCGGGGATAGTCCGCACCGCCGTCATGCTGCCGCCGGCCCGGAGGCAGCGCGATCACGAGCTGCCGGGCGCGCAGGAAATCGGCCGGCGCGTCGCCTTGCCAGTCCGGTTCGAGCGCGACGCGAAACGGCGCGAGGCCGGCCGCGGCCAGGGCGTTCAGTCGCTCGGCCGAGCGCGCCGACCCGTGCACGCGCCGGCCGGATTCGCCCAGGGCGACGCCGAGCGGCAGCCCGAGCCAGCCGCACCCCAGGATCGCCACGGTGTCAGCTTTTTGCATCGATTCGAGGAATAGGAACGAAGTGGACGAAAAGAAACCTGCGGAGATCAAAGGGTTTCAACACCCCACATCAAAAATGCCGGCGCACCCATCCATGCGATCGCTCGAACCTGCCATCAAGACTGTCTGGACGATCAAATTCTCGATCATTTCCGGCGTTTTATTCATCGCTTCCCTGGGCTATGAAGTCCTGGCGTTTATCGGCGACTGGGACTCCGTGCTTCCGCCCGGGGCGCTCTCGGTTTCGGTGCTGGCCGCCGGGATCCTCGCCATTCTGACCGTCCCGCGGCTCAGGTATCGATACTGGCGCTTCGATCTGCGCCCGGAAGAACTCTATATCGAACGGGGCATCCTGAACCGGGTCCGCACGATCGTGCCGCTGCGCCGCATCCAGCACCTGGACGTGTCGCAGAACATCCTGGAGCGCGAATTCGATCTCAGCAAGCTGATCGTGCACACCGCCGGCAGCCGCAGCGGCGACGTGGTGCTGCCCGGGCTCCGAATGGAGGAGGCGGAACGGCTGCGTGACGACGTCAAACGCTACATCCTGGACGACGCGGTATGACGACCCATCCGGCTGATCTGCGCGATGCCCAGATGCTGCATCCGATGACGCTGGTGCAGCGGTTTCTGATCAGCCTCCCCGCCTTTCTGATCCTGCTCTGGCCCGTCATCCGGTCCGGCGGGCCGGCGGAAGTCATGCCCGTCGTCACCGTGGTGCTCTACGGCGTGCTGGCGCTGCCGCTGATCTTCCTCCGCTATTTCCGGTTCCGGTACCAGATCACCGAGCGGGAAATCCTCATCCACAGCGGCGTGCTCAACCGACAGCACCGGAGCATCCCGATCGAGCGGATCCAGAACATCGAGATCGAGCAGTCGCTGCTGCCCCGGCTGTTCCGGACGGCGAAGGTCAAGATCGAGACCGCCGGCAGCGCCCAGACGGAAGGCGTGCTGGAATACGTCTCCCTCGAACGCGCCCGGGCGATCCGCGAGATCGTGCGCTCCTACCAGCAGTCGGCCGAGGGCGCGCCGGCCGGCCCAGCGCCCGCCGTGGCTGCGGAGCCCGATCGGGATGTGCTCCTCGCCCTGCCCTTCGGGCGGGTGCTCCTCGTGGGCATGCTCCGTTTTTCGCTCCTCTACATCGCCGTGGCGTTTTCGGCGCTGCAGCAGTTCAACCCCGATCCCGACGAGATCGAATTGTGGCTCACGCGAGGCTTCCTCAAGCCCATCGCCGAGTTCGCCGTCGCGTCGCCCTGGCTGCTGACCGCCGTCGTCGTCGGTCTCGCGATCGTGCTTTCCTGGCTCACCGGCATCCTCGTGAGCCTGAACAAGCACTACAACTTCACACTCTGGCTGGAGGGCGACAAGCTCTACAAGCGGAGCGGCCTGCTCACCCTGAGCGAAGGGACCATCCCCCTGAAACGGGTCCAGGCCATGCTGTTCCGGGCCAACGCCCTGATGCGCCAGTTCGGCTGGACCGCCCTGCAGTTGCAGACGATGGGGCTCGAATCCTCCCAGCAAGGCCCGCAGCTCGCCGCCCCGCTGGCCCCGCTCGACGAGGCGCGGGCCATCGGCGAGCGCATCTACCCGTTCACCTGGCCCGAGCAGTTTCATCGCGTCTCCCCGCTGACGATCCGCCGGACCGTCATCCGCTACACGTTCGGATTTCTCCTGCTGATGGTGCCGCTCTGGTTCTGGCTGGGCAACGAGGCGTTCTGGCTGCTGACGCTGACGCCCGGCATCGTGGGCTACGCCTTTCTGCGCTACCGGAATCACGGCTATGCGCTCGACGGGACGACGCTCTTCGTCCGCAAGGGCGTATTCGTTCACACGGTGTGGATCATGCCGGTGGCCAAATTCCAGGTCATCTACGGCTCGGCGTCGTTCTTTCAACGCCGGCTGCAGCTCCGCTCCGTGTACGTGGACACCGCCGGCGCCGGCGGCTTCGCGTCCTCCGAGATCGTGGATCTGCCGGCGCACGAGGCCGATCAACTCATCGAAGCGCTGAACGCCCGCTTCCGGACGCACTTCGTTCCCCAGCCCTACGCCCTGGATCAGGACGCGCCGAACGACCCATCCACCCTCAGCTGACAGAGGCCGAGGTAGAGCACGATGGGGATGGTCTTGCGCATGGCCGGCCCCAGGATGTCGAAGGCCGTCCAGCCCAGCGACAGGGTCCACGCCGTCGGGCCGATCCAGGCGACCCACCAGGGAAACTGCCGGGCGATAAAATCGAAGAGGCGCATCGCCAGCTGCCGCCCGATGATCGCCCCGATCGCCCCGAAGATCACGCGCTTGATGAGCCCGTCCACCACCAGCGTCCCGAACGCCTGGATCATCAGCGGGAGGGCGAAGACGCCGGCAGATTTCTTGATGAAGGAGGCCGCCCGCTCCTGTTCCACGCCGAGGCTGACCAGCAGCTCCTGCTGCTCTTCCGGCGTCAGCTGCGAGAACTCGCGCGTCACGTAGGTTTCCACGACGTGCCTCAACAGCTCCGCGTCGGTGCCCATCGATCCGACCTGGACCTTCAGCACCCGCGCCACGTCGCGGACGATTTCCTGGAACGGCACGCCGGGCTCGCGGCCCTGGAATTTGCGGTAGGCGTAGGCCAGGTCCGAGCTGCCCAGATACCGGATTTCCTGCTCGAGACGGGCCGTCAGTTCGGCGCGGTTTTCGTCCGAGGGATCGCGCTCGAACCGCGTCAGCCTTTCGGCGAGCCCGTGGTCGTCGGTGGCGTTGAGGGGGGACTCGATGAGGCCGTTGAGGAAGGCATAATCGGCGGCCTGGAGTTGAGAAAGCAAGTCGTGCATGCGGGCGTCGGCTGGCAACAATGAACGGAGTGGCTGGTTCTACGGTTCGGATGAAAACGAGGTTACGCATCCCGTAGGGTTCACCGGTACCTGACGTGTATTGGAGCCACTTCGATCCCCTGCTCTCCTTTCCGTTATTTTTGGCCGTCCGCCTCTTCGACGAAGTCCTCTGCCGCGCATGAAAAAAACGATCGCCGTTAGCCTGATCGGTGGCCTTGCGCTCGCGAGCCTTTTTTTCCTCCCGCATCACGCCGGCGATCCGGCCCCGAGGCCGGTCGGCGCGGTCAGCGCATCCTCCCCGCACGCCGGCTACGCCCTGAAGGCTGCCCGGTGGGACTACCTGTTCCACCAGTTGCGGGACCCGGCCACCAATTCGATTCCGCGCAACGTCCGGGCTTCGGAGGTCGAACACGTCCGCCGTATCGCCGAGGCCGGCCGAAAGACCGGGCACCTCGCGTCGTTGCTCACCTGGTTCGGCATCGGTCCGGCGGATGTGGGTGGGCGCACCCGGGCGCTGGCAATCGACCTCAGCAACCCGCGCCGCATGCTCGCCGGCGGGGTCTCCGGAGGCTTGTGGGAAAGCCTCGATGCCGGCGCGACGTGGACTTCCCTGGAGGTCGACGCCGCCACGATGAGCGTAACCGATCTCGTTCAGGACCCGCGGCCGGGGTTCAGGAGCCGCTGGTACTACGCCTCCGGCGAATTCGCCGGCAACAGCGCCTCCGACCCCGACCGGCAGGCGCCGTATTTCGGGAGCGGCCTCTACCGATCGCTCGACAACGGCCGCACCTGGCAGCAGGCCCCCGGCGCGACCGACCGCGACATCACCCGGTTCGACAGCCCGTTCGACTTCGTCAACCGGGTCGCCGTGAGCCCCATCACCGGGACGCTCTTCGTCTCGAGCAATGCGACGGGCATCTACCGGTCCGCCGACGGCGGCGTCTCGTTCGGGCAGAACGAACCCAACTCGACCGTGCCGGCGCCGGTGCTCGGCGGCGTCAACCAGCACAGCTGGAGCGACGTAGCCGTCAACGCCGACGGCACCGTGCTCGCGACCCTCTCCTCCACCGGCTTCGACGCCAGCAACAACGATCCGCCGGGGGTGTACGTGAGCCGCAACGACGGCGTGAGCTGGACGAACATCACGCCGGCGACCTTTCCCCGCACCCACGGGCGCAGCGTGATCGCCTTCGCCCCGTCGAACCCCGACATCGCCTACATCTTCACGACCACCCTCGCCGAGCCCAACGACCGCGAGGACGTCCGCCTCCACCGGTTGAACGTGCGGACGGGCGCCTCCGAGGACCGGAGCGACAACCTGCCCACGTTTGGCGAAGCCGGCAACATCGACACCCAGTCCAACTACAACATGGCCCTCGCCGTCAAGCCCGACGACGAGAACTTCCTCGTGCTCGGCGGCACCAACCTCTACCGATCCGCCAACGCCTTCGCCACGCGGGCGCTGGACCGGACCGACACGTGGATCGGCGGCTACGACGCGGCCGACAACGACTTCGGCATCTACGACAACCATCATCCGGACCAGCACGTCCTCGTCTTCGACCCCACCAATCCCAACCGGCTCTACACCGGCAACGACGGCGGCGTCTACATGACGAACGACGTCACGCGCGCCGGCGCGGTCCTCTGGGAGGATCGCAACCGGGGCTACACGGTATCCCAGTTCTACACGGTCGCGCTCCCGCGCAGCTCGCAGGATCCGCGCGTGGCCGGCGGCACGCAGGATAACGGCACGCCCTACCTGCGCCTCGACGACCTCGACGACGACTCGCGCAACATCAGCGTCGGCGACGGCGGACAGCTCTACCTCGGCGCCGACTTCGCCTTTGTCGGCATCCAGCAGGGCGATATCCTGAAGCTCAACTACAATTCGACCGACGACCCCACGTTCGCCGGCTACAGCTTCATGCAGCCCCGGAGCGCGAACAACCAGCTCTTCGTCAGCCCGTTCGTCGTCAACCCGAACAACGAAGAGGTCATGTTTTATGCCGCGGGGTCGCTCCTCTGGATGCACCGCGACCTGGGGGGCATCCGGGGCGGCCAGACGTCGCAGGACGGCATCACGGAAGGTTGGGAAACCCTCTCCGACCTGCCCTCGCCGGCCCCGCGCGTCGTCACCGCCATGGCCATCTCCGAGTCGCCGTCGCACGTGCTCTACTACGGAGCCAGCGACACCCGCGAGGAAACCACCCTGCCGCCCCGCATCTTCCGCGTCGACAACGCCGACACCGACCCCGCCTCCGCCACGGACATCACCCCCACGGGCCTGCCGGCGGGCGCCTATCTGGTCGATATCGCGATCAATCCCCTCGATGCGGACGAAATTCTCCTCGTTTTCTCCAACTACAACGTGGTCGGGCTCTATCATTCGCAGAACGCCGGCGCGACCTATGCGGCCGTCGAGGGCAACCTGACGGGAACGATCGCGCAGCCCGGACCGTCCCTGCGCAGCGCCGCGATTCTGAACGTCGAAGGCGTCCCGTACTACTTCCTCGGGACAAGCGCCGGGCTGTTCGTGGCCCAGTCCCTCAACGGGAACGCGACCCAGTGGAACCCGGAGGCGGGCGACGCGATCGGCAACGCCGTTGTTTCGGACCTGGCGGTTCGGCAGGTCGACGGCGTGCTCGCCGCCGCGACGCACGGGCGGGGCCTGTTCCTGGCGAGCGTCGACGAGACGTTCGACCCGCGGCCACAGCCGGAGGTGTTCCAGCTGTCCCAGAACTACCCCAACCCGTTCGCATCGACGACGCGGATCGTCTACGATCTGGTAACCGAGAGCCGCGTGTCGTTGGCCCTGTACGATCTGTCGGGCCGGCGGCTGGCGGTGCTGGTCGATCAATCGACACAAAACGAAGGCCGGCACGAAGTCGCCTTCGACGCCGGGCGCCTGGCGAGCGGCACCTATCTGTACCAGATCGTCGTCACTCCGTTGTCGGGGGCGGGCAGCGGCGCCACGCAGGCGCAAACGCGAAAAATGATGATCATCAAATAGCCCTCGGCTTCGCACCTTCATGAATCTGCCGCGCTGTAGTGGGATTCTCCTCCATATAACCTCCCTTCCGTCACCCTTCGGCATCGGCGATTTCGGTGCCGCCGCCTATCAGTTCGCCGACTTCCTCGCCCATACGGGGCAACGCGTCTGGCAGGTGCTCCCCCTCGTCCCGGCCGGCTACGGCAACTCGCCCTACGCCAGCCCCTCGACCTTCGCGGGCAACCCCCTGCTCATCAGCCCCGACCAGCTCCGCCACGAAGGCCTGCTGCGCGACGAAGACCTCTGGCATACCCCCGAGTTCTCGGCCGTACATGTCGAGTTCGAGCGGGTATCCGACTTCAAATTCCAGCTGCTCGAGCGCGCCTACCGCCGCTTCGTGGCCGGCGAATCCAGCATCACGACCGAAGCCTTCGAGGCCTACTGCGCCCGGGAGGCCTACTGGATCGAGGACTATGCGCTGTTTGCCGTGCTCAAGTTCGTCCACGACGGCAAGACGTGGACGGAGTGGGACGACGACCTGAAGCGCCGCCGCGCCGCCGCGATGCGCAAGGCGCGCGAGGTCCACGCCGAGGGCATCCGGATGCAGATGTTCTGGCAATTTCTTTTCGATCGGCAGTGGCAGGCCCTGAAGACGTACTGCAACGAGCGGTCGATCTCGATCCTCGGCGACCTGCCCATCTATGTCGCCCACGACAGCGCCGACGTCTGGGCCAACGCCAGGCTGTTTCATCTGGATGAGGATGGCTGGCAGACCGTCGTCGCCGGCGTGCCGCCGGATTACTTCAGCGAAACCGGGCAGCGCTGGGGCAACCCGATCTACCGGTGGGATCGGATGCACCGCAACGGCTACGAGTGGTGGACCCGGCGGATGGCCAACATCATGAAGCAGGTGGATTTCATCCGCCTCGATCATTTCCGGGGGTTTGAGGCCTTCTGGCAGGTGCCGGCGTCCGAAGATACCGCCGTCAACGGCGAATGGATCGACGGCCCCGGCGCCCGGCTCTTCACCGTGCTCGAGGAACACCTCGGGACGCTGCCGGTCGTGGCCGAAAACCTCGGCGTCATCACCCCCGGCGTCGTGGCGCTGATGCAGCAGTTCGGCTTTCCGGGGATGGCGGTGCTGCAGTTCGGGTTCGATTCGGACGCCAGCAACGAATTCCTCCCCCACAACTACCAGCGCGAACTCGTCGCCTACACGGGCACGCACGACAACGACACGGTGGCCGGCTGGTGGTTCAACGACAAGAGCACGCAGGGCGCCGAGGTCATCGCCCGCGCCCGGACCTATGCCCGCGACTACCTCGACGTGCGGGACGAGCACGACATCCACTGGGCGCTCAACCGGGCGGTGCTCGCCTCCGTGGCGCGCGTGGCCGTGTTGCCGCTACAGGATATCATCGGACTCCGGAGCGAGGGCCGCATGAACACCCCCGGCACCGTCGGCGACCCCAACTGGGGCTGGCGCTTCCGCGCCGACCAGCTGTCGCACGATGCGATGGAGCGCCTCAAGCACCTCACCCATCTCTACGGGCGCGGCCCCGCCCCGGAGCGCGCATAACCCGACGGCGGCGCCCTTGTGGGACACATCGCGTGACGACGTATATTGCTTCGTCGTCACCAACCTACCCACGCAACCGACCATGGCCCCGCTTCCCTCGATGCTGGAGCACATCCTCCTGCGCGATCTCAAGACCCTCCGCGATGATGTCGAAGCCTACCCGGACGAGGACGCGATCTGGGCGCAGCCGCCCGGTCTTCCCAACTCGGGCGGAACGCTCGTCCTGCATCTGGCCGGCAACATCCAGCATTTTATCGGCGCCCGGCTGGGCGGATCGGACTTCATCCGCGACCGGACGGCTGAATTCGGGCTCCGCAACGTGCCCCGCGCCGAGCTGCTCGCCGCCGTCGACGCCGCCACCGCCGCGGTCCGCGCCACCTTCCCCAGGCTCTCCGGCGCCGATCTGGGTCTTCCGTTCCCCGACATGCTTCGCGACCGGGTGGTGGAAACCGGCGACATGCTTCTGCACCTGGCCGTCCATCTCGGCTACCATCTCGGGCAGGTGGACTACCACCGCCGTGTGGTGACGGGCGACAGCAAAAGCGTCGGCGCGCTGCCGGCAACCGGCCTGTTCACGGCCCGCCTCGCCTGACCCTCCTTCATTCAACCCATCCTCGACATGCGCCCCATCCTTCTCATCCTGGCGGCGGCGATCCTGCATGCTCCGCCCGCGTTCGCCCAGCCGGCCGCCGTTCCCACCGGCACGGTCACCCAACACACCTTCGAGGGGAGCCAGATCTTTCCCGGCACCGTGCGCGATTACTGGGTGTACGTGCCGGCGCAATACGACGGATCGAAGCCGGCGGCCGTCTATGTCGGTCAGGACGGCATCCGATTTAACGCGCCAACCGCATTCGACACGCTGATCGCCGCCGGCGCGATGCCGGTGACCGTCGGGATTTTTGTGATGCACGGCCGGGTGCCGGCCCTGTCCGACGCCGCGCAGGACCGGTTCAACCGGAGCTTCGAGTACGACGGCCTCGGCGACAACTACGCACGTTTTCTGCTCGATGAACTGCTTCCGCATGTGGAGCGGGAGCATGGCCTCAACCTGTCCCACGACGGCAACGACCGCGCCATCGGCGGATCCAGCAGCGGCGCCATCGCCGCCTTCACGGTGGCGTGGGAGCGCCCCGACGCCTTCAGCCGCGTGTTCAGCGCCATCGGGACGTACGTCGGGCTGCGCGGCGGCAACGACTACCCGACGCTCATCCGAAAGTACGAGCCGAAACCGATCCGGGTCTTTCTGGAGGATGGATCGAACGACCTGAACATCTATGGCGGCGACTGGTGGATGGCGAACCAGACGATGGAGCGGGCGCTGACGTTCGCCGGGTACGAAGTGAACCACGTCTGGGGCGAAGGCGGGCACAACAACGAACATGGCACCGAGGTCTTTGCCGACGCGATGCGCTGGCTCTGGCAGGGCTGGCCCGCACGCGTGAAGGCCGGCGCGGGCTCGCCGCAACTGCAGGACATCCTCGTGCCCGGCGAATCCTGGGAGCTGGTGTCCGAGGGCTACCGCTTCACGGAAGGACCTGCGACAAACCGGAAGGGCGAGGTCTTTTTCAACGACGCGCTGGGCAACACGACATACAAGATCGGGCTCGACGGAACGGTCAGCGTGTTTCTGGCGGATTCGCAGGGCGGCGACGGCCAGCGCGTCGGCCCGGATGGCCGGCTCTATGCCGCCGCCGGCCGGGTCCAGCAGATCATCGCCTATGACGACGACGGGGCGCCGACGGTCGTCGCTTCCGGCTTCCGCGGCAACGACCTCGTCGTCCGCCGCGACGGCGGGATGTACGTGACGAACCCCGACTGGGGCGGCACCGGCCCGAGCACGATCTGGTACGTCAGTCCCGCCGGCGAGGCTCGCGTGGTCGACACGGGGCTCCGCTATGCGAACGGGCTGACGTTTTCGCCGGACGAGTCGCTCCTCTACGTCGCCGACAGCCGCACAAAGTGGGTCTATGTCTTCCAGGTTCTCCCGGACGGCACCCTGGCGAACAAGCAGCGGTTCTTCCACATGCACGTGCCGGACACGGCCGAGGACAGCGGCGTCGATGGGCTCCGCGTCGATCGGGACGGCCGGCTTTACGCGGCCACGCGCATGGGCATCCAGGTGGCCGACCCCGTCGGCCGCGTGAACGCCATCATCCCCACGCCGAACGGACGCGTCGCCAACATCACCTTCGGCGGCGAACGCTTCGACATCCTGTATGCGATGTGCGGCGACAAGGTCTACCGGCGGAAGCTCAAGACGCAGGGGCTGCCGGCGTTCCTCCCTCCCATCAAACCGCCCGCGCCGCGCCTGTGACGGGCATGAACGGACCTCCTGATCCGCACGCCCTGCCCGTTGCTTCATCCTTCATCCCGACGCTTATGGCTTCCCCATCCCGAAAAGAACATATACGCGCGTACAAGGAGACCACGCATGCGATGGGTGTGTACCGGATCCACAACACGGCCGATGACCGCAGTCTGGTCGGATCGAGCGTGAACATCGAGGCCCGACTCAACCGGCATCGCGCGGAACTGCGCTTCGGCACCCATCCGAACCGGGCGCTCCAGCAAGACTGGAACCGGCTTGGCCAGGATGCCTTCGTCTTCGAGACCCTCGACATCCTCCCGCCGCCCGACGCGCCCGGCCAGGACGTTTCCGACGACCTCGCCGTCCTCGAATCGCTCTGGCTGGATCGCCTGGCGCCGTACGGTCTGCGCGGCTACCATCCGGACCCCGACGGCGTCTGAATCGTTTCTGGAGGCCCTGTAAAGTAGGGGTGTGACCCGCGGGCATCAGGTTGGTCCTTACGCTTCGTCGAATCAAGGGGGATTTCCTCCGCATCGCCGAGGCCATGCACGTCGGCATGCCCGTCAGCCCGTGACGGATCCTTACCCCGTCGCCTGCAGGATGAATACCGTTCGATGCTCGAGCCGCAGGGTATCGCCGGCGGTGTAGGCCAGCTTCGGCATCTCCGTTTCCGCCAGGGGGTTGGCCTCGATCCAGCGTTTCGGGGCGCGCGGGTTGTCGGGAAGCGTCACGTCGACATCCTCGTCGGAGGCATTCATCCACACCAGAAAGGTGTCGTCGGCCAGGGGGTTGCCGCGCATGTCGACACTGTTGATGCGGCCGCCGTTGAGCAGCATCCCCAGTGTCTGCAGGGTGCCGTTTGTCCAATCCCCATTGTCCATTTCCCGGCCGGCGGGGTGCAGCCAGATCACGTCGCGTTCTCCGTCCTCGTCGGGCCGGCCGGTGAGGAAGCGGTGCCGGTTAAAGTTGGGATGCGCCTTCCTGAAGGCGATCAGGCTCGCCACGTACTCGAAGAAGGCCTGTTGGCGTTCGTCGAGCTTCCAGTCGTACCAGTTTATTTCGTTGTCCTGGCAGTAGGCGTTGTTGTTTCCGTTCTGCGTCCGCGACAGCTCGTCGCCGCCGAGCAGCATGGGTACGCCTTGCGAGAGGAGGAGCGTCGCCATGAGTCCGCGCTTCGTCCGCTCGCGCTGTTCGAGCACCACCGGCACATCCGTCGGCCCCTCGATGCCAAAATTGATGCTGTGGTTGTCGTTGTGGCCGTCGCGATTGTCCTCGCCGTTCGCCAGGTTGTGTTTGGCTTCGTAGCTGACGAAGTCCTCGAGCGTATAGCCGTCGTGCGCCGTGATAAAATTGATCGACGCGAACGGCCGGCGGCCGGAGCGTTCGTAGAGATCGCTGGAGCCGGCGAAGTTGGTCGCCATCGGCCCGACGAGCCCCCGGTCGCCGCGCCAGAACCGGCGGATGACGTCGCGATACCGCCCGTTCCATTCCGTCCACTGCCACGGGAAGCCGCCCACCTGGTAGCCGCCCGGGCCCACGTCCCACGGTTCGGCGATCAGCTTGACGCGGCTGAGCACCGGATCCTGCTGGATGATCTGGAAAAAAGCGGAGAGCATGTCGACATCGAACAGCTCGCGGGCGAGCGCCGAGGCGAGGTCGAAGCGAAATCCGTCGACGTGCATCTCCTGCACCCAGTAGCGCAGGCTGTCCATGATGAGCTGCAGCACGTACGAGTTGCCGGCGTCGAGCGTGTTGCCCGTGCCGGTGTAGTCCATCAGGAAGCGCCGGTTTTGCGGGTTTTCCTTGTAGTACGACCGGTTGTCGATGCCGCGGAACGACAGGGTGGGCCCCATCCGGTTGCCCTCGCCGGTGTGATTGTAGACGACGTCGATGATGACCTCGAAGCCGGCCTGGTGCAGGGCGCGCACCATCATCTTGAACTCGCGGACGGCGGTGAGCCGGCCTTCGGAGGCGTAGGAGGGCTCGGGCGCGAAGAAGGACAGCGTATTGTAACCCCAGTAGTTCGAGAGCCCTTTCTCCACCAGGAACTCGTCCTGCACCTTCGCATGGACCGGCAGGAGCTGGATGGTCGTGACGCCGAGCGTGCGCAGATGGTCGATGACGGCGTCGGAGGCGAGGCCCAGGTACGTGCCCTGCAGCGGGGCATCGACGTCCGGGTGCAGCTTGCTGATGCCGCGCACGTGCGTCTCGTAGATGATCGTGTCTTCCCAGGGTATCCGCGGCGGCCGGTCCTCGCCCCACTCGAACCGCGATTCGACGACGACGCCGAGAGGGGCAAAAGGCGCGCTGTCCAACTCGGAGTAGGACAGATCCTCCTCCGGATGGTCCTTGACATAACCGAACAGGCTGGGGTCCCACTGGAGCGACCGCCCGATCGCCCGGGCGTAGGGGTCGAGCAAGACCTTGTTCGCGTTGAAGCGATGACCGTCTCCCGGGTCAAACGGCCCGTGGACGCGGTATCCATACAGCTGCCCGGGCCGAAGCTGCGGCACATACATATGCCAGATTGGACCCGTGCGTTCGGCCATCGCGATCGTCCGCGCGGGCGCGCGATCTTCCGGGGCATCGAACAGCACCAGCTCGATATGGGTGGCGTGCTGGCTGTAGAGCGCAAAATTCACCCCGAGGCCGTCCCATGTCGCCCCGAGCGGGTAAGGTTTTCCGGGCCACGGACGCATGCCGGCCGGCGTCCTTTTCTCCATCACGTTTGACTTGCCGTTCATACGTATGAACCTGAAGGGATGAGATAGCAGCCCGACCTCGGCCGCGCCGCTGTCAGGGTACGCTCAAGATAGGTCGCAGCGCCCCTGTGTTGCGGGCATGTCCCGCCATCGGGCAAAACCCAGTATCGCGCATTCCACAGAGAATTCCCTGCCAACCCCGCAGGATTCGCAGAGATTCAACGAGTCAGGCGCATTATTGCGGCCTGGATGCCGATTGCCGGCGTCCCGGTGGAGGTTTCTGGCGGATGAACGTGTATCTTGGCTCCAGCATCCTCGTGCAACGTTTCCGCCGAGAACGCGCAATACCGTTCCTTCTGTAACCCGTAACCGCCTCACCCCATGTCCTGGCTTTCCACGGAAGATCTCGATCGCTGGCGCTCCGGCGCAAACGACCTCTCCTATGAAAAACTCGGCGCCCACGCCGTCGACGGCGGAGTGTGGTTTTGTGTCTGGGCGCCTCATGCCGAATGGGTGTCCGTCATCGGCGACTTCAACGGGTGGGACTCCGGGGCGCACCCTCTCGCGTGGGGCGAGGAAGGGTTGTGGACGGCCTTCGTTCCCGGCATCGGGGCGGGGGCGCACTACAAGTACCACATCCGGCGCGGGCATTACTGGGCGGACAAGGCGGATCCGTACAGCTTCGCACTGGAGCCGCCCCACTCGCAGGGCAGCGACATCCAGGGCCTCGCGTCCATCGTGGCCGACCTGAACGTGCACGCGTGGGGAGACGGGGAGTGGATGCAGCATCGCAAGGGGCCGTCGGGTCTCGGGGACCCCATTTCGATCTATGAGGTCCATCTCGGCTCGTGGCGCAAGCGGGCGGACGGCTACTCGATGACCTATCGCGAGATCGCCGCGCCGCTGGCCGAGTATGTGCTGGAGATGGGCTTCACGCACGTCGAGTTCCTGCCGCTCATGGAGCATCCGTTTTACGGATCGTGGGGATACCAGCTCGTCGGGTATTTCGCGCCCACCTACCGGTACGGCACGCCGGCCGACCTGATGTACATGATCGACTACCTCCACCAGCGGGGCATCGGGGTGCTGCTGGACTGGGTGCCGGCGCACTTCGCGACGGACCCCCAGGGGCTCGTGTTCTTCGACGGCAGCCCGCTCTACGAATACGAAGACCTGCGCATGCGCATGCACCCCGACTGGGGCACGTACGTCTTCGACTACAACAAGCCCGGCGTCCGCAACTTCCTGATCTCGAACGCGCTCTTCTGGCTCGACCGGTACCACATCGACGGCCTACGCGTCGACGCCGTCGCGTCCATGCTGTATCGCGACTATTCCCGATCGGAATGGACGCCGAACCAGTATGGCGGGCGCGAGAATCTGGAGGCCATCGATCTGCTCAAACGGGTGAACGAGACGGTCTTCGCGCGCTTCCCCGAAGCCATGATGGTGGCCGAGGAATCGACCGCCTGGCCCGGCGTGTCGCAGCCGACGTTCAACAACGGCCTCGGCTTCCTCTACAAATGGAATATGGGCTGGATGCACGACACCCTGAAATACATGAGCCGTGAGGCCGTGCATCGGAAGTATCACCAGAACGACCTGACGTTCTCCTTTGTCTACGCCTTTTCGGAGCACTACATGCTCCCGCTGTCCCACGATGAGGTGGTGCACGGCAAGGGGTCGCTCTGGAACAAGATGCCCGGCGATCTCTGGCAGCGTGCGGCCAATTTGAGGCTGCTGTACGGCCACATGTTCATGCATCCGGGCAAGAAGCTGCTGTTCATGGGTGCGGAAATCGGGCAGGCCGACGAGTGGAATCACAATGCGTCGGTGCAGTGGGATTTGCTTCAGTATCCGTTGCACGCCGGCATGCAAGCGTGGGTAAAAGCGCTCAACCGGCTCTACACGGAACACCCGGCGCTCTGGCGCGATGACCACGACACGTTTTTCGTGATCGACCACAGCGACCACGAACAGAGCGTGCTTTCGTATGTGCGGCAGGACCAGGACGAGATGCTGGTCATCGTGTTGAACGCGACGCCCGTCCCGCGCGAGGGCTACGAACTTGGCGTGCCGGCGCGGGGCACGTGGGTCGAGGTACTGAACAGCGACGCGGAGGAGTTCGGCGGAAGCGGGAAACGGAATGCGGCCCGGATCACGGCGAAGAAGGCGACCAAACACGGTCAGCCGGCCTCGGCGCCGCTGGTGCTGCCGCCGCTCGGGATGGTGGTGCTACGCCAGGAAAAGAAGGAAACCGCGAAGAAGGAGACCGCGAAGAAAGAGACCCGGCGGGCTGTGAAGTCCTGATCGTCCGATTCCGGAGGTCAGTCCCAGTTGCGGCCTTCGACGATCACGTCGAACGTGACCGCATTAAACGGCTGGATGAGCGTGGAGTCGACGACACCGGTGCGCGGATCTACGAAGAACGGCGCGGATTGCGAGCCCAGCCCGTCCGGCTGGATCACGCTGATGTCGGATTGCCGCAGTCCCCGTCGGATGAGTTCGCTGACGACGGCGTCGGCGCGTTCGCTGCTGATGCGGATGTTTTCGACTTCGCTGGCGCCGGAGGTGGCGTGGCCGTAGACGCTGATGACGAGGTTCTTGTGGCCGATCTGGGCCTGCTGCAGCACGCCGCGCACGGCGAGGAACACCTCGTGGATGACCTCGCGCCGCGTCGTATCGATCACGGAGGACGTGTTCTGGAAGTAGATGACCTTCTGCTCCAGCGCCGTTTCCTGCGCGCGGAGCAGCACCTCGTCGAATACCTCGGCGCCGTCGTCATTGTAGTTGAGGACGCCGAGGAGATACTTGGCTTTTTCCCGCGCGGTATCCTTCCACTCCTTGGGTACCTGCTGGCCGCTCGCGACCAGCACCCCGTTTTCCAGCTTGAGCGTCACCTCGGGAGGGATCGGCCCCAGGAACTGGTAGGCGCGGCGGAGCAGGATGGGCGCGGACATGTCCTGATACGGCGTCCAGGTCTCGACCACGGCGCCCGCCGGCAGGCTGGTGCGCACGCGGATCGAATCGGACGGCGTCGCGAGCGGATCGCGCATGCCGGTAACGAACCATTTGCCGTCGTCGCGCCCCGATTCCAGCACGACGATGCCGGGCTCGGCCTTGAGGTAGGCGAGGTAATCCTTCCACTGGGCGTTGTTGCGGAAGAAGACGAACGACATAAACCCGATCCACACCACGAGGCCGCCCAGCAGAATCCAGAACATCGGCGAGATCGGCCGCTGCGGGATCTGGTAGTGTGAGAGCAGTTCGGCCTCGAGGATCGGCCGGGTCGATTCGAACGGCGTGATGTCGCCGTCGAAGAAGGTCAGTGCGGCATTAAACTGGAGATGGATCGAACGCGCGGTATCCTTGAGCACGCGACGCAGATCCGGTTCGGGCGTACCGCGGACGACGGCCGCGAGGATCGCCTTGGGCCCCTGCTCGATCCAGACGGTGAGTTCGCCCACCTGGAGCGTGGCGAGCCCTTCCTCGGCGCGGGTGCCGAACGAGTCCTGCACGAAATCCTGGATCGCGGTCAGCATGCTCGATACGAGCGACCCGTCCTGCGCCTTGACCGAATCGGCGACGACGTGCTGCAGCGGCAGCCCGCTGATGCGGTGGATCAGGAAGACCTGCTCGACGCGGTAGCGGAGCGTGTGGCTGAGGACGACCTCGGAGAAGGAGCGTTTCGACCGGATGGCTTCGTACTGCCACTTGATGCCGTTGAGCGACACCCCGTACTGAAGCGCCCACTTGATGGCGTTGCGCGTCGAGCGGAACGATTCCTTGATGCCCTTTTTGAGCGCCGGCACCATCAGCGGCGAGATGCCGTCGATCAGCGTTTCGGTATCCTGCTGGACGGCGACGTCCAGCGTGCGGCTGAACGTCTGGGCCAGCGCCTTGGCCAGCTTGTCGCCCTTGCGGGCATTGATGGCGACGGCTTCCGGGAGGTATTTGGCGACGGCGCCCAGCTGCGAATCCGGCGCCTCGAGTTCGTCCAGCCGGCGATGGAGTTGCATCAGCTGGTACTGCTCCGGCGCGAGCAGCAGGCGCCGGAGTTCTTCCACCTCCTCATCCGAGAGTTTGTTGAACGCACCCTCGTTGGTCCCCCCATATACCGAACTCACCACCTTTGATCCCAAAGGGGCACTCGTATAGGGGTTGACGGAAGATGCTTTCGACATCCCAAACTCCTCGGTGTTGGTATAATGCAAGCGTCTAAGATACGAATCGACGGAAAGGAAGTCCGGAATTTATTCGTTCGTTGCCAAAAAATCTACGGGGGTTACGCATAGATTTCGAGGATCCCGCGGCCGATTTGCCTCAATCGGTCCGCCGGCGTTACAATCGACGATTTCGTTTCTGACGCTCCGAATCGCTCGACACGCTCGAGCGACCCGACGTTCAGAATACCCCCGGGCGCGAGGCCCCCCCTAAACGTTTTGCCTCTCGGACCATGCGCCTTCGGCGCATTCGACGATGCGCCGCCGCGCCGCGCCGCGTGTGAGGCGCAAACCACGCGTCGCCGGCCTTCGGGGGAACCAAGTGCATCCTGCTGCGATCTTTTCTCCCCTTTATACGTTCGTAACGAGCCTTCCCCCGGCCGGATACCCTCCACCCACTTTTTCGGCCTTCCGGCACCTGTCTGCCGCGCAACGAATCATCATGTGCTAGTCGCCTCCCCACAGCATACACCCCCTTATCCAGGAATGACCCAGAAAAAGATCTGTACGCTCGGTACATCGGCTGTCGGCAAGAGCAGCCTCGTCGCCCGATTCGTGAAAGGGATCTTCTCCGACCAGTACCTCACGACCATCGGCGTAAAAATCGACAAGAAATCGGTCACGGCGAAAGGACAGAAGGTCGACCTCCTCATATGGGACCTCAACGGGGAGGATCGATTCCAAAAACTCTCCATGAACTACCTTCGCGGGACGGCCGGATATTTGTTAGTGATCGACGGCACGCGGCGCTCCACGATGGATGCCGCGCTCGCCCTGCACCACAAGGCCCAGGCTACCATCGGCGAGGTGCCTTTCGTGGTGTTGATCAACAAAGCGGACGTCGCCAACGAATGGGAAATTCGTGAGGAGGAGATCGCCGACATGCGGGCGCGGGGCTGGACCATCCAGCAGACCAGCGCGAAAACCGGCGCCGGCGTGGAGAAAGCCTTCACCGACCTCGCTCACAAGCTCGTTTAAGCCCGTTACGCTCCCTCCCATCCGCCGTGTAGCATCGACATGAACCCTCTGTTGCTTCCGCCGACCCTGCTGGCCCAGCTCGACATGGCCGTCTTGCGGCGCGAGAACGACGGGCGATTCGTCCTTCTCGGCGAAGCCCCGTACTGGCTTCGCGACATCCATCCCAAACTGAATACCGACGGGGCCCCCTGGCAGCCGGCGGACCATCTGCTTTACCTCGGCCATTTTATCGAAGAAGCCGAGACGATCTGGGCCGGCGACGGCACGGCCCAGCTGGTGTCGGACATCTGGACCGAGGAGGCCTCCTCCGGCAAGGAGTGGCTCCTCGAGGCGACCGCGCTCAAGATGGACGGCCAGAATCTCCTCCTGATCAAGTTTCCGTCGAGCGATTTCAAAACGCTCCGGAGCGTCTATCAGGAGGCGCGCGACCAGGGACTGCGGCAGTACAACCTGCTGAAAGAGATCGACAAGCGCGAGGTGCTGCTGCACTGCACGGTGCACGACCTCTCCGCCCCGCTCGCCGGCATCCGCGCGAGCCTGTGGCTCCTGCAGGAAGACGAGATGGTCAAACCCGTCGGCGAGGAATTCCTGTCCATCGGCCTCGAACAGGTCGACAAGATGCAGGGCCTGATCCAGGAGACGCTCACGACGTTCTCCACCCGCTCCAAGCCGCTGCTGCAAACCGCCGCCAACCTCGAGGACGCGCCCAACATCGAGGAGAGCATCCGCGAGGTGACCGACGCGCTCACGGCGATGGCCTCGCTGAAGAACGTGAACTTCCGGATTTCGCTCGAGGGCCCGCCCGATACCTCCTGGCAGGTCGCCGGCGACCATGCCCGGCTCGAACGGATTCTGTTCAACCTGATGGAAAACGCCCTGCGGCATACCCGCGACGGCTCCTTCATCGCCGTGCGCCTCCGCGACGAGGGCAACGCTATCCGGGTAAGCATCAAGGACCAGGGCGAGGGCGTCCCGCCGGAGATGATGAACGCGCTGTTCGAGAAGTTCTCACAGGGCGGTAAAAACGCCGGCAAGGTCGGCCTCGGCCTCTATTTCTGCCGCATCACCGTCGAGGACTGGGGCGGCCAGATCGGCTGCCTGCCCAATATGCGCGACGGCGCCTGCTTCTGGTTCACCCTGCCGAAAGCGGGGCTCGAAGTGCAGAACGCTGTGAAAAACGCGAAATAAAAAAACGCTGAAACGGCACCCCGCACGTTTCTATTACACGTTTCACCGCCGCATTTCCTCGCCCCATACCGTCACCACCACCCGCCTCGCGCCGCCCCGGTCGCGGTGTTCGCAGAGGTAGATCCCCTGCCAGGTACCGAGCCGCAGGCGGCCGTCCGACACCGGGATCGTGAGCCCGCTGCCCAGCATGGCGGCCTTGATGTGCGCCGGCATGTCGTCCGGCCCTTCGATCGTGTGCTCGAAATACGGCGCGTTTTCGGGCACGGCGCGGTTGAAGTACGCCTCCATGTCCGTCCGCACGTCCGGATCCGCGTTTTCGTTGATCGTCAGGGAGGCCGAGGTATGCAGGATGAACACGTGCGCCATCCCCACCCGGATTTCCGCCAGTTCCGGCACGTGCCGGACGATCTCCGGCGTGATCAGATGAAACCCGCGCGGACGCGGTTGCAGGGCGATTTCGTGTTGGATCCAGCGCATGGGATGATGGTCGATCGGATGTTGCAGGATGAACGGTGCTCGCGGCGTGCATCAGGAGATCTCTCCGTTTCCCACCGATCTCATCGGTGGTCCAGTCGAGACGACATGGACGTAGATTTCCTTAACTCGCACAGGTTGAACGGCCCGATGACCAATGACCGGGAGCCGCAGGCGAGCCTCATGACCAACTCGCCGCAGGCGAGCTACGGAATCCCGAGCAGCTTGTGCGTCTGGAGGCTGAGCCGCCAGGGAGGGTTGGCCAGGCAGTAGGCCATCGCCGCGTCGGTATGGGCGACCCGGTCCGGTCCGTCCATCGGTTGGAGGAAAAAATGCGCAAACGCCAGGCCGGCGAATCGCTCGGGCATGGCGGCGATCTGGGGATAGACCAGCTTCAGCTCATCGCCCTGCCGGACAACCAGGTCGGCGCCGGCTTTCGGGCTCACGCACACCCAGTCCAGCCCCCCCGGCGGCGCCACCGTGCCGTTGGTCTCCACCCCCACCTCGAACCCCTGCCCGTGCAAAGCCTCGATCAGCGGCTCATTCAGTTGCAATAACGGCTCGCCGCCGGTACAGACCACGTACCGCGCCGGCATCCCCGCCGGCCACAGCGACGCCACCCGTTCGGCCAGCGCGCCGGCCTCGTAGCGGCCGCCGTTCTCCCCATCCATCCCCACAAAGTCGGTATCGCAAAACGTGCATACGGCCGACGCGCGGTCGGCCTCCCGGCCGGTCCACAGGTTGCACCCGGCAAAGCGCAGAAACACCGCCGGCCGGCCCGTCTGCGCCCCCTCCCCCTGCAGGGTGTAATAAATCTCCTTGACGGCGTAGGACATGGGAGCGGGGATTAGCGATTAGCGATTAAAGATTTGCGATTAACGATTTGCGGTTTGCGATTGAAGGTGAATTCGTTTCCGGGCGTGGCGTTCCGGGCGTACATTGGGCGAACGCGCAAATCAACTAAAAATCTCCTCCCATGCGTTATGATGTCGCCATTGTCGGAGCCGGCATCGTCGGCCTCGCGACGGGCTATCAACTCGGGCTCCGGCATCCGGGGCTCCGCATCGTGCTGCTGGAAAAAGAAGCGGCCGTCGCGCAGCACCAGACCGGGCACAACTCGGGCGTGCTCCATTCCGGCATCTATTACAAGCCGGGCTCGCTCAAGGCGCAGAACTGCCGCGAAGGGAAGCTGGCCATGCAGCGGTTCTGCGAAACGGAGTCCATCCCCTTCGCCCTCATCGGCAAAGTCATCGTGGCGACGTCCGAGCGCGAACTTCCCATGCTCGACGCCATCCTTGAACGGGGCCAGGCGAATGGCGTGCGCTGCGAAAAGATCTCCCGCGAACGCCTGCTGGAGCTGGAGCCCCATGTCGCCGGCATCCAGGCGATCCATGTGCCCGAGGCCGGGATCGTGGACTACAAGGCCGTCAGCCGGCGACTCGCCGCGTGCATCCAGGAACGCGGCGGGCAGGTGATGACCCAGGCGGAAGTACTGAACCTGGTGGACCGCCCCGACGCCGTCACGCTCGAAACCCGCGCCGGCACCGTCGAGGCCCGGCATGTGGTGAACTGCGGCGGGCTGTATTCGGATCGGGTCGTAAGCCGCAGCGGCGGCGAACCCGGCTATAAGATCGTCCCCTTCCGCGGCGAATATTTCGAGCTGGTGCCCGAAGCGGAGCATCTGTGCCGCACGCTCATCTATCCGGTGCCGGACCCCAGCTTCCCGTTTCTCGGCGTCCATTTCACGCGGATGATCGGCGGTGGCGTCGAGTGCGGGCCAAACGCCGTGCTCGCCTTCGCGCGCGAGGGCTACTCGAAGCGGGTCGTGCGCCCCGGCGAATTGCTCGAAACGCTGGCCTACAGCGGCTTCCGGAAGCTGGCGGCGAAACACTGGCGGACCGGCGCCGGCGAGATGTGGCGCTCGTTCAGCAAGGGAGCCTTTGTGCGCGCGCTGCAGGTGCTCGTCCCCGAGATCCGCGCCGAGCACCTGCACCGGGCGCCGGCCGGCGTCCGCGCCCAGGCCGTCGCCCCGGACGGCAAGATGGTCGACGACTTCCTCATCCGCGAGAGCGGCCGCCTGCTGCATGTGTGCAACGCGCCCTCGCCGGCCGCGACGGCCTCGCTGAACATCGGCCGTCTCGTCGTGGAGCGGCTCGAAGCCTCCCTCGACGCATGAGCACGACGACGCGCCGTTTTCCGGCCGACCGCCTGCTCGGGTTCGTCGAATCCGTCTTCATCCACTACGAGATCCCGGCGCCGGCGGCGCGCGAGGCGGCCCGCATCCTGGTCTCGGCCGACTTGCGGGGCATCGACTCCCACGGCGTGGCGCGGTTGAGGGCGTATGTCGAACTCCTCGACGCCGGCGCCATCAATCCGCGTCCGGACATCCGCATCCTCCGCCAGACGCGCAGCACGGCGACCGTGGATGGCGACAACGGGCTCGGGCTCGTCGTCGGCCCCTACGCCAACCGGCTGGCGATCGAGAAAGCCCGCGATGTGGGGTCGGGATGGGTCAGCGTCTGCAACTCGAACCACTACGGCATCGCCGGCCACTACCCCCTCGAAGCGCTGGAGCACGGGGTGATCGGCATCTCCATGACCAACACAGGTCCGAGCGTAACGCCGCTCTGGGGCGCGCAGCGCATGCTGGGCACCAACCCGATCGCCATCGCCTTCCCGGGCGAAGAGGAGCCGCCGATCGTGATCGACCTCGCGACGAGCGTCGTCGCCTTCGGCAAGATCGAGATCGCCCATCGCAAGCAGGAGCCGATCCCCGAGGGCTGGGCGCTCGACCGGGAGGGCAACCCGATCACCGACCCGGCGCGGATGATGGACGGCGGTCTGCTGCTTCCCCTCGGGTCGACCCGCGACATGGGCGGCCACAAGGGCTACGGGCTCTCGGCGATGGTCGACATCCTGTGCGGCGTGTTGAGCGGCGCCAACTGGGGTCCGTTCGCCCCGCCCTTCGCCGCGAAGATGGCGCAGGACGACGCGCGGGTCGGCCGCGGCATCGGCCATTTTTTTGGCGCGATGGACCTCGCCGGCTTCATCGACCCCGCCACTTTCAAGCGCCAGATCGACCACTGGATCCGCACCTTCCGCGCGACAAAACCCGCCCCGGGCACCGACGGTCCGCTCATTCCCGGCGACCCGGAGCGCGAGGCCGAGGCGGACCGGGGCGTCAACGGCATCCCGCTGCTCCCGCCCGTCGTGGAGGACCTGCGGGCGGTCGGACTGCGATGCGGCGTGGCCTTTCCCTGATCGGCGCGCCGGCGACACGGTTCGTCGCCCACCTTGCTGAAGCCATCCCGCGCCTTCGGGTAGGTGAGATGGTGCAGCAACGCCACCGCCTCTTTACCGCAAGGCCTCCCACCGCGCAGTGACCGCCTGCTCGGATGCCAGCAACTGCGTTACCGCATCCTCGAGCTGGGTCGTCGGCGCCGCGTCGGCGCTCTGGAGCACGGCGATGGCATGCAGGAACTTGTACTGGAGCCCAATCAGCGTCTCGCGATCGGCCGGCGCGGCGGAGATGCTCCCGTACGTGATATCCGGATTGCCGGCCGCCCCGCGACCCCGGAGCGCCATGGCCTGTTCCCGCAGGCGTGCGGCGCCACGGCCGGTTTGCGGCAGCGCGTCGATCGCTTCCACGATGTCCTGCAGACGGTGATATCCAGCATAACATGCCATGGCGAGCGTCGATTGCCGGCGCAGTGCCGCGGCGTCGATCGACACGCGGGGATCGAGGCGCACCGTGATGCGGCCCTCCTGGCTCACGCCATCGACGGTAAGGCGCACGGTGTATTCGCCCGGATGGACGTACGGCCCCGGCGGCCCGCTGGGCGTGTTTTTGTAGACCGCCGCGATGGCGAATTCCCGCTCGCTTCCGCGCGGCGGCGCATAGCGAAGATCCCAGACAAACCGGTGATGCCCGGCCCCGGTGCCGAGCGTTTGCGCCGGCCGGATCCAGTACGTCGGATGCGGCAGCGCCGTCGTATCGACAGGCTCGGCGGCATCGTCGCTGGCATAACGGCGCACGACGGCGCCGGCGCGATCGAGGATCGTCAGCTCGACATGCCGGGCATCCGCCGGCAGCCGGTAGTCGAGCACCGCCCCGTCCGGCGGGTTCTCGCCGGTAGGCTCTTCAGGCGGTAGGGGCGTATCCGAAAACATGTTCCAGCGGACGCGGTACGCCGGCTGCGGCGAAAACAGATGGGCGCTGGCCGAACGCGTGGCCTCGGCCAGTTCCCGCAGCGGCGCGATGTCGTCCAGGATCCAGATCGAGCGGCCGTGCGTGCCCACGACGAGGTCGTTATCATGGATGACCAGATCGCGAATGGAGGACGCCGGCATGTTCTGGCGCAGGTTGTGCCAGTGCGCCCCGTCGTCGGCGGAGAAATAGACTTCCCGCTCGGTGCCGGCGAAGAGCAGGCCCGGCTGCTTCGGATCCTCGCGCACCACGTTGACCGGCCCCATGGCGTTCATCCCCTGCGCGACATGCGTCCACGTCGCCCCGCCGTCGTGTGTTTTGTAGACATGCGGGCGCATGTCGTCCCGCCGGATGGCGTTGACCGCGATATACGCGGTGTTGCGATCGAAATGGCCGGCGACCAGCTGCGAGACCTTGTCCCACGGACGCAGGGCCGGCGGCGTCACGTTGCTCCAGGTCCGCCCGCCGTCGCGCGTCACATGGACGAGTCCGTCGTCGGTGCCGGCCCAGATCACGTCGGCATCGCGCGGAGACGGGCCGACGGCGTAGATGACGCCGCGCCGCGGTGTATCGGCCAGGTCGGGCGTCGCGAAGTCACCGATGCTTTCGGTCAGCTCGGTGTTCTCGCGGGAGAGATCGGGGCTGATCACTTCCCAGGACTGCCCGCCCGAGTGCGTCTTCCAGAGCACATTGGTCGCGAACAGCAGCATGGTGGGATCGGCCGGATGGAACAGCAGCGGCATGGTGCGCAGGATGCGGTACTGCCCGGAACGCAGCGCCTCCGGCGCCACGTTCTGGGTCTGCCCCGTGCGTTTGTCGAAGCGCACAACCCGTCCGCCATACACGATGTCCGGGTTGAGGGGGTCGGGCGCGACGTACGCGTACTCGTCGGACCCGACGCCCATCCAGTCGCGAAACGAAATCTGGCCGCCCGGGCCCCGGCTGTAGACGCCGATGGCGCCGCTCTCCTGCTGGCCGCCATAGACCATATAAGGAAAGCCGTTGTCGGTGCTGACGTGGTAGAGTTGGGCGGTGGGCTGGTTATACCAGGACGACCAGGTCCGGCCGGCGTCGACCGTGATCGTGGCCCCCTGGTCGGCCACAAACAGCATGATGTCCGGCTGTTCGGGGTTGATCCAGATGCGGTGGTAGTCGTCGCCGCCGGGTGCGCCCTTGATCGACGTCCACGAGGCCCCGCCGTCGTCGGAGCGGTAGGAGGCGACGTTGGCGACATACACGACATCGGCATCGCGGGGATGGACGCGGATCTCGGCGAAGTCGCCGCCGCGTCCCCAGAGCCGGCGGTCGGTGGCCACCCGGCGCCACGACTGGCCGGCGTCGTCGGACCGGTAGATGCCGCCGTGCTCGCCGGCATCGACGGTGGCGTAGAGCCGGCTCGGATCGCCCGGCGCGATGCCTATGCCGATGCGGCCGAGGCCTTCCGCCGGCCCGGGCAGCCCCGCCGTCAGCGGCGTCCAGGTATCGCCACCGTCGGTCGATTTGAACAGGCCGCTGTTCGCCCCGGAAAACGCCGCGTTTTCCCAGGGTCCTTCGCGATGCTCCCAGAGCACGGCGTAGACGGTATTCGGATCGGCCGGATCGAACTCGACCTGGATGGCGCCGGTATTCACGTCGCGGTAGAGCACGCGCTCCCACGTGTCGCCGCCGTTTCGCGTCCGGTAGACGCCGCGTTCCTCGTTGGGCCCGTACGGATGACCGAGGCCGGCGACGTAGACGACATCCGGGTTGGTGGGATGCACCACCAGCCGGCCGACCTGCTGCACGTCGCCCAGTCCGATATGGCGCCAGGTTTTGCCGCCATCCATCGTCTTGAAGATGCCGTCGCCGACGCTCAGGTCGGGGCGGTGCAATCCCTCCCCGGATCCCACATAAATAACCTCCGGGTTCGACGGCGCCACGGCGATATCCCCTACCGAGCCGGTCGGGGCCGCATCGAAGATCGGATTCCAGGTGCGGCCGAAGTTTTCGGTCTTCCAGACCCCGCCGTTGTTGACGCCGATGAAGAAAACCCCGGGGCGATCCGGTATCCCCACGGCGCCGACGGTGCGGCCGCCGCGGAAGGGGCCGATCAACCGGTAGGCAAGGTCCTGATAATCCGACGGTGCAACAGCCGGCTGGGCGCCGGCGAGGGAGACGATGAACAGCAGGCCGGCAAGGAGGCCGGCGAAAAATCGAGGCATGACGGAGCAGATCGCGGTGTATAAAGAAGGCATGCACGACCGGGGTAGATCGTCGCACGCGTCGTCGTATTCGACGAGAAACAATAGGACACCGGCACTCGCTCCGCAAGTGCTACTCCAGATACTACGCAGAATGCAGAAGTGACGCCCCATGACGGGCCGTTACGATCTCCGCAAACCCTGGCGGCTTCCGTTCGCTTTCGACCAGGATGCCTGATATGCGGCGCACAACATATCCACTTCGTGGATGATATCCGCGCGCTGGCCTAGCATTTCCGGCTCAACCGGCAGGGCATACAACTCGGCAAACAGGGCGCTCAACTGGGCGACCCGGGTTTCACGAAGGGCCACGTAATCCATAAACATTCCCGGGGACTGGATGGGTATAGGACTCTTGCGAAGTATCGACGCGCGACGCATGAGCTTAAATCGCGGCCGCGTGGTCAGCGCACCCGCCGAAGCTGAACTGCCTTGAGATCGATCGTCCCGCCGTTCTCCATCGTCGCGGCACGGACAGCGAGCTGGGTCACCCCGGCCTCGAGGCGCACCGTCCCCATCGCGAGCGACGCCCACTCTTTCTCGTAGACCTCCTTGCGCAGCACCCGGTCCGGACTGAACACCGGCAAGGGGTCGTGCGCCCGCTCGACGGGTTTTTCGAGGGCCTCACCGCCGATCTCGACACGCAGCCGGCCGCCGACATGGGCCGGCGGGCAGGTGTAGAGCAAGGTGATCTCGTACCGACCGGTCGCCACCACATCCACCGGCCACATCGCGTAGGCCGCCGGATCCGTCCAGTCCGTCACCCAGTCGTTCGCCCAGCCGGCGGCGACGTCGTAGTTGATCCCCGCGCCGGGCGACGGGATGAGGTAGGCCTCGTGGCCCGGCAGCGTCACCGTGGGGCGTTCCTCGTAGCCGATGGGGGTCGGGATGGGATCGAAATTCCCGGAGGCCGCGCGCGCGAACCAGTCCCGGTACGCCACATCCAGCCGGGACACCACCTCCGGATACTGCGCTCCCACTTCGACATGCTGCCCCGGATCGTTGAGCATGTCGTACAGCTCCCAGCCGCCGCCCTTGTTCACCGCTCGCCAGCGCTCGGTGCGCACGGAGCCCGGATACGGCTGCACCACGCCGCCGCCATACCAGTGCGAATACAGTTCGCGGTCGGGCCAGGCAGCCGGTTCGCCGCGCATCAGGGGGGCCAGGCTGCGCCCGTCGAAGGCGGGTTGCACGGCGGGCGTCACGCCGGCGAGATCCAGCAGGGTAGGCATCACGTCGATGTGCGCCGCCAGCGTGCGGACGACGGTGTCGCGCGGCAGCTCGGCCGGCCAGCGTACGAAGAGCGGAACGCGGACGCCGCCTTCGTCGACATGCCCCTTGCATCCCTTCATGTCGCCGTTGTAGCGATCGCACCCGTTCGGGCCGTTATCCGTCAGAAACACCACGATAGTGTTGCGGCTCAGTTCGAGCTGGTCCAGCGTGTCGAGCAGCCTGCCGAGGTTGTCATCGACATTCTCCACCATGCCGTAGACGGATGCGTTCTGGCTGTCCAGACCGCGTGCGATGTACTTGTCGTAGTAGGCATCCGGGACCTGAAACGGGGAGTGCGGGGCGTTGTAGGCGACGTAGGCAAAAAACGGGGCCGCGCGATGCTGCTCGATAAACTGTACGGCGGCATCGGTCAGCACATCGGTGATGTAGCCGGCGGTTCGGGTGAGCCGGCCGTTGTGCTCCAGCTGCGTATCGAAGTAGTTATTCCAGTGGCCGGCGGTGAAGCCCAGAAATTCGTCGAAGCCCTGCCCGTTGGGGTCGTACGGGTAATGCGCGCCGTTATGCCATTTGCCGAACATGCCGGTGGCGTAACCGGCATCCCGGAGCGCTTCAGCGAGGGTGACCTCCTCCGCCCGCATGGTCTCATGCGCCCGCGTCACGCCATGGACGCCCGTTCGCAGCGCATCGCGGCCGGTGAGCAGGCTGGCCCGGGTCGGGGCGCAGACCGGGCTCACGTAGAACCGTTCGAAACGGACCCCTTCGCGCGCCAGGCGGTCCATGACCGGCGTATCGATGGCCGCGTTGCCGTGGGACCGGATATCCCCCCAGCCCTGGTCGTCGGTCATGACGAGCAGGATGTTGGGAGGGTCCGCCGGCGAGTCCGGGACAGCGGTGTCGTTCGCCGAGCCGGCGAGAAGGCCGAGGACGCCCACGAGGAGGAGTCGGGAGATTTTCAGCTTGATATCGGGTTGCATCAGCACGCGGTCTTGCTATCCTTACCGGGGAATGTCGTATTTGTGGAGGTCGTTGTATTCGCTCCAGCCCTCCCCTCCATGTTTACACTTTTATTTAGTCACCTGCAACGTCCGGGTCACGTCACCACACAGCGGGACGCGGCGCCGGCTTTCGATGGACAGTTGCGCTTGCGATGCAGCGCAGTGCTGATCGCCCTGGGGCTCCTCGCCGGCGGCTGCCGCCCCGCCCCAACGCGGCCGAACATCGTGCTGATCATGACCGACGATCAGGGGATCGGGGACTTCGGCCTGTACGGCAACCCGGTGCTGCAGACGCCGAACCTGGATGCGATGGCGTCCCGCAGCGCGCGCTGGGGACGCTTTTATGTGAGCCCGGTATGCGCCCCGACCCGCGCATCGCTCATGACCGGCCGCTACAATTACCGGACGCGCGTCGTGGACACGTACATCGGTCGCGCGATGATGGAGCCGGACGAGACGACCCTCGCGGAAGTCCTCGCCGACGCCGGCTACGCCACCGGCATATTCGGCAAATGGCACCTCGGCGATACCTATCCGATGCGCGCCATGGATCAGGGCTTCGAGGAATCGCTGGTCCTGCGCGGCGGCGGCATCGGGCAGCCGAGCGACCCGCCCGGCGGCGAGGGGCGCTACACGAACGCCATCCTGTCCCACAACGGTACGCTCGTGCAAACGGCCGGCTACTGCACGGACGTGTACTTCGACTCCGCGCTCGACTGGATCGAGCGGGTCAGCCCGGAGCGCCCGTTTTTCGCCTATATCGCCACGAACACGCCGCACAGCCCCTATCACGACGTGCCCGACTCGCTCTACCGCGTGTACGCCGCCCGGGACCTGACCCTCGACCAGTTCCCGCATCCGGAGGCGGCGCGACTCGAACCGGGGTACGATACGGATGTCCTGGCGCGGATCTACGCGATGGTGGGCAACATCGACGAGAACATCGGCCGGCTCTTCGCCCGGCTCGAACGCGACGGCCTGCTCGAGAACACGATCGTCGTTTTTCTGGTGGATAACGGGCCGGAATCTCGGCGGTATGTCGGCGCGATGCGGGGCCGAAAAACGGAGGTCTTTGAAGGGGGCATCCGCTCGCCGCTCTTCGCGCACTGGCCCGGCCACTTCCCGGCGCGCACGATCGAGGGAGCCGTAGCGGCGCACATCGACCTCTTCCCCACCCTCCTCGACGCCGCCGGCGTCACGCCCCCGGCCGGCCTGCGGCTCGATGGCCGCAGCCTGCTCCCCGCCCTCGAGGGCGCGCCGGCTCGCGACGACGGGCGCACGCTCACCATCCAGTCGCACCGCGGCGACCAGCCCGCCCGGTACCATCAGTTCGCAAGCATGCGGGGGCGCTGGAAGCTCGTCCACAACAGCGGATTCGGCCGCGAACGCCTGGACACCGAGCCGGCGTTCGAGCTGTACGACATCGAGGCGGACCCGTACGAGTCGAATAACCTCGCCGCGCAGCACCCCGACACGCTCGACGCGATGGTCGCCCGCTACGATGCCTGGTTCGACGACGTCTCGGCGACGCGTCCCGACAACTATGCGCCGCCCCGGATCGTGGTGGGGCACCCCGCCGAACCGGTCACCGTGCTCACGCGGCAGGACTGGCGCTACCCCGGCACGCACGGCGCCGGCGGCTGGGCGCCCGACGCCCTGGGCTACTGGCTCATCGACGTGGCCGAGACGGCCGTCTATGCGATCGACGTGCGGTTCGGCGCGGCCCCGGCTGCCGGCACGCTGACGCTGCGCTCCGGCGATACGGTCTTCACGGCCCCCATCGCCGCCGGCGAGGCCGAACGCCGGCTGACAGACCTTCCGCTCGCCGCCGGGCCGCAGCGTTTCGAGGTGGTGTTGACCTCCCCCGGCCTCGAACGCGGCCCGCTGCAGGTGGAAATCAGCCGGTGACGCCCTCCACGTGTGGGGGATGTTTTATTGCGCTTTTTCGAGTTCGGCGAGCTGTTTGAGCGCATCCCTGAGCTTCCGGTTGCCGGCGTCGTATTCCAGCGCCTTCTCCCAGCTCTTGCGGGCATCGGCGTACATCTTCTCATTGGCGTAGGCGACGCCCAGGTTGTACCAGGTATCGACCATCTCGGGCTTGATGCGGAGGATGGCGTGGTACCGGCTGATGCCGGCTTCAACGTCTCCCTTCTGCACCAGCATGTTGGCCAAATTGGTCTGCATCGCAAAGTTGGCGGGGTCGATGCTGAGGGCCACGCTGTAGGCTTCGACGGCTTTGTCTTTCTGATCCACCTTCCAGAGCACTTCGGACAGGTGCACCCATTTGTCACGATCGTCGGGATCGGTCTCGACCGCCGCCTGCGCATCGTTGACGGCCTGCTGCATTTGCTGCGCCGCATCGGCGCGTTCTAGATAAGGTTGCGCCTCCTTCTCGCGCCCGAGCCGCAGCAACGCCTGGCCCAGGTTGTAATGGGCGCCCTGATGCCACGGCAGCTCGTCCGCGACCGGCTTCAGGTATTCGACCGCCTTTTCGTTGTCGCCCTTCCGGAAATAGAGCGATCCGATGATGTATTCGTATTCCGGATCGTTGGGTTTGATGCGGGCGCCTTCGAGGGACTGCTCGAGCGCGGCGTCCAGGTCGCCGGTTTCTTCGAGCAGCTGGCCGAACCACATGTGCGCGGACGCGTTGCCCGGGTTCAGGTCGATCGCCTTTTCATAGGCCATGCGTGCGCTGTCCGGTTCGCCGAGGCGCGCGTAGATCTTGCCCATCTCGAGATAGAGAAAATCGGTCGGATCGAGCGACTCCTCGTTCTGCATGAACTCCACGGCCTCGCGGAGCCGGCCTCCCTTGAAGGCGATCAGCCCCATGTCGTACCACGCGCCGCGGTACTCCGGGTCGAGGTTGAGCACGGCGTGATAGGATTCAAGGGCCTGTTCCGGCAGATTGAGCCGCGAAAAGATGCGGCCGCGCATGAAGTACGGGTCGGCGAGGACGGGCTCGACGGCGATGACGCTGTCCGTCAGCGCCAGCGCCAGGTTGAAATTGTTCTGCGCGAACGCGGCCTGGCTCCTCGCCATCAGCTGCCCCACATGGGGGTCGATCTTGAGGCGGAGCCGTTCGGTACGCGTCAACTCGGTGGCCTCGTCGCGCGCGCACCCGCCGAGCACGAGCATCCCTGCCAGCACCATGCCGGCTGCCCAACGCATTCCATTCATCGTCTGTCTCATCGTCGTTTATCGTGCTGAAGATTCAAAGGTAGGGTTCCCTTCCCGGATGACCAGTTCCTGGCCGGCCGCGACGTTCATAAACCTATCCACCACGCCGCTGGGCCAGACGACGCGCAGGGAATCCACGCGGTCGTGGGCTCCGAGCCCGAAGGTCACCCATTTCTCGGAACTGGATAAAAAGCTGCCGCCGCTCCGGACCCACCGCCCCATCGCCAGCCCCGGCACGTACGCCGTGACCTGCGCGTCCAGCCCGTCGCGGGTGCTGCGCTGCCCGATGAGCCGTACCCGCAGGTACCGGCCGGCATCCGTTTCGTTGCGCCAGAGATGGGCGGGTCCTCCGTTTTCGACCAGCAGGACATCCACGTCCCCGTCGCGGTCGTAGTCGGCATACGCCAGCCCGCGGGCGACCATGCGGGCCGTGAGGGGCCCTTCGGCAGCGCGGTATTCGTCGAACGTGCCGTTGCCTCGATTGAGGAAAAGCTGGGCCGGCTGGCGAAACTGAATTGCCTGGGAGACCTCGTTGATGTGGGTCAGCACGTGCCCGTTGGCCGTGAGGAGATCCAGATCCGTGTCGAGATCTACGTCGAGCAGCGCCAGCCCGAACGTGACGTTCAGGTTGCTCGGATACGCCAGCCGCGATATCGCCGACCGGTCCTCGAACTGCTCGTTGCCCTGATACCGGAAGACGCTGACGGACTCCTCCGAAAAATTGCCGACGAAGATGGTGACATTCCCGCTGCTATCGACCACGCCGGCGTCGACGCCCATGCCCGCCCGGGGCGTCCCGTGCTGGCTCACCGCGACGCCGCTCTGCAAGCCGGACTCGCGGAAGGTCCCATCCCCCTGGTTTACATACAGAAAGTCGTTCTCCGTGTCGTTGCCCGTCGTAATGTCCGGCCAGCCGTCCTCGTTGAAGTCCAGCACGGCGACCCCCAGCGTCTTGTCGAGCGTCGTATCCACGCCGGCCAGAAAGCCGGCCTCGCGGGTCCGGTTCGTGAAGGTGCCGTCACCGTTGTTATGGTAATACTGGCTGGCGCGGCCGGTGTATTCCTGCGGCGTGCAGAACACCTTCTTCCCCTTGTGCATGCAGCGCAGATCGGTTTCGGGCGTCCAGTCGACGTAGTTGCCGACATACAGATCCGCCCATCCGTCGCGATCGGCGTCCAGAAAAGCGGCCGATGTGCTCCATACCGACCCATCCGCGAGCCCTGCGTCTTTCGATGCCTCGACGAACCGACCGCCTTCGTTCCGGAAAAACAGGTTGCGATGCAGCGTCGTGACCAGGAAATCCTCGTCGCCGTCATTGTCCGTATCGGCCACGGCGACGCCGAAGGCATACGCCGTCACGCCGGCGAGGCCGGCCTCGTCGGTGACTTCCGCAAAGCGCCCATCGCGCAGGTTGCGGTAGAGCCGGACGGCCTGCACGACGCGCGTTTCGTGGTGCGGCCAGATGCCACCCTGCACCAGCAGCACGTCCGGCCACCCATCCCCGTCGTAATCGATGAATCCACCGCCGCCGCCCACGATTTCCGGCATCAAGCTCTGGCCGTAGCCGCCGGTCTCGTGGCGGAACGCCGACAGCCCGGCCGCTTCCGTCACGTCGACATACGGGGCCTTCGCGGTCATCTCAGGCTCGGGCTCGCTCCCGCCGCAGCCGGCGAGGGCCAGCGCGGCCCCAACCAGGATATGGTAGATGCGGCATCTCATGGCAGCCGCCCGGGAAGCGGCACGGTCGTATAGCCGGGTTGGCCTTCGACGAACTGAATGGCCTGCCGGCCTGGCACTTCGGTCGCGACTGTGGTCTGGCCGGACGGCCAGACGATCTGCAGCGTATCCACGGTGGCATGCCGGCCGAGTCCGAAATTGACCGCCTTTTCCGAACTGGCCAGATAACTCGAACCGCTCCGCACGCGCCGGATCATCCGCAACCCATCGACGACGGCCGTGACCTCCGCGCCGATGGCATCCCGATTGCCCTGCCGACCCCGAAGCACGACCCGCAGAAACGGCGGGTCCTCGCGATCGTTGCGCCAGAGATGGACCGGACCGCCATTTTCGGTGAGCAGGATGTCCTGGTCTCCATCGCGATCGTAATCGGCCAGCACGATGGCTCGCGCCACCATCTGCTGTGTAAGGACGCCGCTCGTTGGTTCGTACAGATCGAACACGCCGTCCCCGCGATTCATATAGAGCTGGGATGCCTGTCGATAGGTCACCTTGTCATTTTGCGCGATACGATCCGGGTAGACGTGGCCGTTCGCGAGGAAAAGATCGAGGTCGGTGTCGTAGTCCGCATCGAAGAGCATGACACCGAACGTCAGGATGAGCAGGCTCGGGTACCCGATGCGAGAGACGGCCGAACGGTCGAGGAACGACTCGTTGCCGAGGTACCGGTACACGCCGACCATCTCTTCGGAGAAGTTGCCGACGAAGACGCTCACCATGCCGGAGCTGTCGACCACGCCGGCATCGACGCCCATGCCGGCCCGCGCCTCGCCGTGTTCGCTAAACGCGAGGCCGCTGCGAGCGCCCAGTTCGGTAAACGTCCCGTCCTGGTTATTGCGATACAGCAAGTCGCCTTCGCCGTCGTTGACGACCACGATATCCGACCATCCATCCCGGTTGTAGTCGAGTTCGGCGACACCGAGGGCCTTGCCGAGCGACGGGGCGATGCCGGCCGGTTCGGTGACGTCGGTGAACGTGCCGTCGCCATCGTTGATAAACAGCCGGCTCTGGATGCCGGTGTATGCGGAGGGGATGCAGTAGAGCTTGACCGTGCCGCCGGGAGGACAGAAGATGTCGGTTTCGGGCGTCCAGTCTACGTAATTGCCCACATAGAGATCGAGCCAGCCGTCCTTGTTGGCGTCGAAGAACATGGCGGAGCTGCTCCAGACGGCCTCGTCGGAAAGCCCGGCCGCCTCGGTGATGTCGGTAAAGCGGCCCCCGTCGTTCCGGAAAAAGAGGTTCTTGCGCAGATTCGTCACAAACAGGTCTTCGTCGCCGTCGTTGTCGTAGTCGGCCACGGCGACGCCGATGGTGTAGGCGACGGCGTCGCGCAGGCCGGCTGCTTCCGTGACCTCGGCAAAGGTGCCGTCGCCCTGATTGCGGTAGAGGAAGAGCGACTGCGGCTGCCTGGCCGGATCGGCTTCCCAGTTGCCGCCGCCGGCGAGGACGATGTCCTGCCACCCGTCGCCGTCATAGTCGATAAATCCGCCGCCGCCGCCCATCGGTTCCGGATACCATTTGTTGCCGACGGCACCGGTCTGGTGGCGGAAGGCGCCTAGGCCGGCATCGGCGGTGACGTCGGTCCACACGATCGGGGCCCCGGAGTCCGCCGTCCGGGACGACGGGGGGGCGGGATCCGGCGCCGAACAGCCGGAGAGCACTGCGGCGAAGAGCGCGAGTCCACGAACGAAACGCATGAGGTCGGGCGACTGGCGGGGAGAAAGAGGGCCGTGTGGGTTGAGAGGGGATTGAACGCACCTGGAAGCCGGCTGCTCCCGGGTTCACCGGGAATCAACGGATTCGGAATGGCCCAAAATGCGTCATCCTGGCTCCTGACCCGGGGTCCGTTCCGGCGTCGCCGGCTGGACCCTGGGTCAAGGCCAGGATGACACAACAAGTACGGTGTTCTACAGGCGCTGCTTAGAAGCCGAGCGACAGCGAGAAGCGGTTCACGCTATCGAACACACCGAAGTCGGTGTAGGCGTAGTCGGCGCGCAGGTTGATGTTCGACACGTCGAAGTTGAGGCCAGCGCCGAGGCTGATGCCCTGTTCTTCGTCCTGAACGAACGCCTGAGCCAGGCCGGCGCGCAGCGAGAGCAGGTTCATGAAGGTGTACTCGCCACCGACATGGAGGTGCTCCTGGAAGTCACGCGGACGCTGTGCTTCGACGCTGAACTGGAAGCTGTGCATGTTCGGATCGAGGCTCGTGAAATCGATCAGATCCATCGCGAGACCGATCTGGAACGTCAGCGGAAGCTCGAAGCTCTGGGCGACGTAGGTGAGTTCACGAGAGAAGTTCCGAGCGCTCATGCCGAGCACCAGGCTGCGGAAGCCCGTGTTGTACAGCACGCCGAAGTCGACGGCGACCGTGCTCACGTCAAAGTTGCGGTCTTCACCGCCCGTATTGATGAGCTGCGATCCGAAGTCCTGCGTGGCCAGCTTGAACTGGGCGCCGACCGAGAACCGGTCCGTAAACGAACGGGCGTAACCCAGACCGACCGCGAGGCCGGAGGGGGAGAACGTCCCGACGTCGCTGTAGCCGGCTTCCGTGTCGCTGCGGATCGTCTGGATGATATCGCCGTAGTCGACGCTCATCACGCTGAAACCGAAGACGCCATAGTTGCCGCCCTGGGGCTGGAAGGCCGCGCTGAACGCGTTGTAGTTGATGTCGGCGATGAACTGCGTGATGCCGAAGCCCACGCTGAACGTGCCGGTCATCCGCGCCATGGTGGCCGGGTTGTAGAACAGGGCCATCGAGTTGGCGAAGCTCTCATCCGCCGTCACCGCGCCACCCAGGCCCGTGGCCCGTGCGTCGAGTGAGGTGGTGAGGAACTTCATGCCTGTCTGGCCCAGCTTTTCCGTATTGACCTCCGTATCGGGGGTCACTGTCTGCGCAAACGATGAGGGAACCACCACCATGAGCGCAGCCAGAAGCATGGAGTAAAATAAACTTCTCTTCATAGCTCTTTTCCAAAGATTGTTGAGCAGTTGCATCTATGATTGGGGGCAGGACATCCCTGCCCCCGCGCTCATGGATTACTGGATAACGACCATCTTCTTCACATCCGTCGCACCGGATTCGTTGTCTACCACGCGGACGAGGTAGACACCGCTCACGATGGGCTGACGGGAAGCCGTGGTAAGGTTCCAGAGCTCGTCGCCGCTGCCGTCGGTGTGTTCGATGCGGGTGATGAATTCGCCCGTCTCCGAGTAGATGGAAATCGTGCAATTGCCCGGGATATCGAAGAAGGCCACCTGGCTCCGGAGGGCGTCGCCGCCCACGAAGAAGCGCACCGTTTCGTCAGCCGCGAGGTTGATCGGGTTCGGTACGATGCGGAACGCATCCACGGTCGCACCGGGCGAGCGCTTCAGGTTGGCCGGCTGGTACGTCTGCGTGAAGTAGCGGCCGCTGTGGAGCGGCTTGCCTTCGGGCGTACCGGTGATGGCTTCCGGATCGATCGGCTGCGGGCCGCTTACGCCTACCATGTAGTAGTAGTAGTCGATACCGCGGACGAGGCTGAGATCCTCATAGCTGCGAGCGGAGCCGGGGAGCGTCGTGATCAACTCGTAGGGCAGGTTGTCCTCGTAGTTGCTCGTACGGTAGATTTCCCAGCTGACCGGGTCAGGCTGACCGGAGATCGTCGTCCAGGAGATCTCGACCTTGTCCGGACGGCCGAACACATCAAACGTCTTCGGCGGCGCCGGCGGCTGCACGACCGGGTACTGCGTCAGGCCGTTGGAGGCCTCGTACAGGCGACGCGCGGTGTACATGTTCTGGAACATGGAGTCGCGCTCGGTCATGACCCACTGACCTTTGGTCATGCGTTCGCCGCCGTTTTTGTAGACGCTGTAATCCCAGGGCACATCGTCGATCACGCCGTTGCCGTTCGCGTCGTATTCGATGAGCGCGTTGTCATCGAAGCCGCTGCGCTTGTAGGCGCGACCGACCTGCGTGGCGGCATCGTAGGAGATACCGCCGACGACGACGGCTTCCACGAAGTTGACGCTTTCACCGAAGGCGAGCTGGTACGGGCCGTAAGCCATGGTGGCCGCGAAACCGCCCTGCTTACCCTGCGAGGCGTTCTGGGTAGGCGCCCAGAACTCACCGCTCGGCTCGACACGGTCGGCGTAGTGCGGGTAGTTGCGGGAATCGCCACCCGGGAAGACATCCGGGTTTTCACGCGACAGGATGCCGAGCTGGTAGTAGTCCTGGTTCGACAGACCGTCCGCGTTCAGCACTTCGTCCGAGTCCAGCCAGCTGAGCGTGTGCGGCTGGTTGGCGGGGTTGTAGCTGCGATCCGTGGTCGATTCGTCGGCATGGAGGACGATGAGGCCCTGGAACGACATGCCGGCGAGGCGGCCGATCGTATCGGACGGGGCGTTCGTGCCGCGCTGGGACACCATCGGAGAACCGAGGTTATTCCAGCTCGACGAAGCGAAGTCCGGATCGAAGCCGTGCCAGATATAGATGGCCGTAAAGTCGACCGGGTACGTGTCGTGTCCGTCGCCTACGATGTCGACCATGGAAAACTTGCCCCAGGTCTGCGCATTCGAACCGTGGTCGGCCGCCTGCTCACGACCGCGCCAGCGGTACGTGTTGTAGACGTACATGTCCTGCAGGGACTGGCCGTTCAGTTCGATCTCATCGTCATCGTCGGTGTTACCCGTATTCGTGTACTTACGGTTGATAATGTGGTAGTCGTCGTGGTACTCGTTGCTCCAGGCGTAGGCGGTCATCTCGACCTCAACGCCTTGCACCGAACGGAACACCTGGGTGATCGTACGGTCGGCGACGAGCGCCGGGTCGACTTCATCCACGATTGCGATTTCGCGGAAGGAAGCAGCCCCGTCGACCGAGACTTCCGAGTCTTCCCACTTGGCGACCAGCCGGGTCGAAACCGGCGTAAAGAACACCGAACCGTCCGGACGGGGCCCGAGGCGCGCGACGTGGTAGTCGAACGTCTCACCGCGTTCGTTCGTCCAGTTACGGACGCCGATCCAGTGGCCCTGACCACGGTAATGGTTACTGAAGCGGAGAATCTGCGGCCAGACCATGCCGCCGTTCCCGATCCCGGACTCCGGAGCGAACCCGATTTCGGAATAGCGCGAGCTCATCTCGCCGATGTCCAGCGCGGTCTGGAGGAACTGGCCTCGCGCGGTCCCCGTCGTCCATGCTACCAGCACGAACAGAGCGAGGCTTAAAGTGATACGTCTTGAGAAGTTCATCATCTTCAAAAGGATAAATGTTCGGGTGCGAACAACTCGCCGGGGACGCGCTCGTCCGAGGTGGCCCGGGGCGCGGTCTGGAGTATGGATCCAGTAACGCGCGCCCCGGGGTGTCCCCTGGCAGTCGTTAGAAGCTTACGCGGACGCCAAACGTAACGGCGCGGGGGTTGAGGAACGAGGCAAAGCGCATGTTCGGCATATCGATGTACGCCTTGTCGTCAAGCGCTTTCTTCACGTCGCCCTCAGGCACGGCTTCCCAGGCGCTGCCATTCCAGCGGCTGTAGTTGCCCGTGTCCTGGGCCCAGTACCAGGCCGTCGTGTTCGGCGCGGAAACGCCGCTCAGGCTGCCCGTGGTCTCGATCGGCTGGAACGCGATCCCGTTTTTGCGGAAGTCGCCCGGCTGATCGGAGCCCGGGATCCAGAGATACGGCAGCGCCGTCTGGTCGCGGAGGTCCTGGTAGATGTCGCCCGGCAGGTGCAGGGAACGCATGTAGAACTCGAAGTCGTCTGCGTTCTGCGTGTAGAATGCCGTGTAGCGCGACAGGTGGCGGATGTTGAACACGTTGCTGATGTCCGCGAAAATCTGCGCGTTGCCGAAGTTGGTGTTGATGTGCTTCGTGAAGCGCAGATCGAACATCCAGTAATCTTTCCAGCGGACGTTGTTGTCCAGTTCCGGGAAGTTACCGCGGTTCGACCAGATGAAGGCCTCGCCCTTACGCCATTCGCCGAGGAGGTTCACGCGCCAGTTGGCGAGGAAACCGCCCGCGACGTCCTGCTTGAAGTCAGGCGGCGTGAGGAAGGTGACGTTCATACGAGCGAACGGCTGGGCGACCGGCGCCGTGATGCGGAAGTCGGTCGAGTTGCGCAGGTAGTTGCGCTGATCGAAGCTGTTCTCGTAGAACTGCTGGTACCCGAAGTTACCGTTCTTGGTGGTCAAGAAGGTGTAGTTCAGGAAGCCGCGCACCCAGCGACCACGGTTCTTGGTCAGCGTGAACTCGGCGCCGCGGATGTCTTCGTAGTTCCAGGGCTGGAGCGTGTTGTACTGTACCACGTTACCCAGGCTGGTGTACGAAATGCTGCGCGGCTGATCGCGGAGGTCGCGATAGAAACCGGACACACGGACGAGGAACTGGTCGAACAGGTTCTGGTCGTAGCCCAGCTCGTACGCCACCGTCTTCGGCATCGGGTGATCCGGGTTGCCGATCACGTCGATACCGCTGGAGGTCCGTTCCTGGACGCCGAACACGTTGAACGCTTCGAGCATCTGGCGGAAGTGGCCGTAGTTGAAGTACAGCTTGCTGTTCGACGTGATCGGGAAGGAGATACCCAGGCGGGGGCTGAGTTCAACCTGCGGATCGGGCTGACGCGTGCTCAGAACATCGTTGAGGTTCTGCTGCGTGCCGCGGAAGGCCGAGTCGTACGGGGTGTAGTCCCACCACTCGGTGTTCGCATCGAAGTAGTCGAGGCGAAGACCCAGGTTCGCGATCATGCCGTTGAACTCAAGCTTGCTCTGCACGTAGGCAGCGCCCTGGATCGGGTTGCGATCCCAGAGGTAGCTCGCCTCAGGCGTCGGGCCAACCAGTTCGAGGTTGACGTGCTTGTAGTTCATGTTGTAGTCGCTGGCGATGACCTCGGCGCCGGTCTTGACCTGCAGGAAGCGGTTGACCTGGCTGGTGAGATCGAAGCGGCCCGTGAACACCCCAACGCTGGAGGAGTCGCGCGCCTTGTCCCAGTGACCACCGGTGGTGATACCCGTACCCAGGATGTTACCACCGCCGCCGGCGTAGTTGAACGGCTCCTGCCCGATGCAGTACGGAACGCTGTTGCCATCCCCCGTGATGTCGCTGTCGCCGCCGACGCACAGGGCCTGGCCCTGAGCGAGCAGCTCGTTGAGCAGCGCCTGGTCCACGACATTGCCGTCGCGCGTCGCGAGCTTGCTGACCAGCTGGCCATCGACCAGCGTGGTGCCGTCGCGCAGATCGGCGAACGGCGTGCGGTATTTAGAGGTCAGGTACTGACCCGTGATCGTGTAGAACGTGTTGGCGTTGATCGTGTGCACGAACTCGGCGCCAATCATCTTGTGGTCAATGTTCGCCCGGTTGAATGCACCGTTCGAGTGCACGAGACCGCGTTCGTTCGGCTCGTTGAGGATGACCACCCCGCTGTTGGTCCAGGGGTACGCCGGCAACGTGCCGCGCCAGATATCGGCGATGGCGGATTCGCCGCGGGTGCGGTTGATACCGCGCTCCATCAGCGACATGCCCGACACCGTGATCTTCATGCCCGGCGCGATGTTCGAAACGAGTTTCGCCGTGATGTTCTGATCGTGGTACGAGTTACGGACCTGCGGGAACATGTAGGCCGTCTGCGTGCCACGGTAGGAGGCCAGGAAGCGGAGGCCGCCCAGTTTGTTGCCCATGCCCGGCAGCAGCGGACCGCCGACCGTGAAGTCGGTCTCGTAGTCGCCGATGTCGATCGTATTGTCCTTACGCATCGCGTACTGGAGGTACTCGAGCATGTCGGCCGACGTCACGTCGAACCCGTTCGCCTGCTGAGCCGTAGCCAGGGCGTCCAGACCGACGAACGAGTTGTACTGACGCGCTTCATACGGATTGAGCGCGCTCGTTCCCTGGTTCTGGATGGCCGGATCGGACCAGCCGCGCATGTAGAACCCGTCGGGATCTTCGGGCAAGCCGTCGAACGCCTTGGCCTGCGCCGGACGATACCGGAAGAGGCCGTCGAACGTGTAGCGGTTGCGCGAGGGCTCCTTCGTCGACACGTTGACGATACCCGAGCGCACGTTGCCGTATTCCGCGTTGAAACCGCCGGTCTGAACCTGAACCGCTTCCACCGAGGTGTAGCTGACGTTCGTGATCGGCTCATTGCTGCGGCCGGTACGCATGTTCATACCGTCGACGATGAAGGCCACTTCGCCCACGCCGCCGCCGCGAATCGACAGACCCGGCTCGATACCGGCCTGGAGATCCAGCACTTCCGAAACGCCGGCGACCGGGAGGTCGACGATGTCTTCAGCCGTGAGGTTCGCCACGTTGGCCGATACGTCGAGCTCAACAACCGGCCGCTCGGCCGTTACAACGACTTCATCGAGACCCAGCTGTTCGGTGCTCAGATTAAAGTCGATCGTAGCCGTTAGACCCGTGCTGACCTGGACGCCTTCGACCAGCTGCGCGGTGTACCCAACGAACGAAGCCCGGACCGCATAGGTACCGGGACGCACGTTGATAATGTTATAAAAACCATCGAGGTCGGTGACAGCACCCTGCGTGGTCCCGTCGATGACGACGTTCACACCGGGAAGCGCTTCCCCGGTTGAAGCATCGCGAACCGTACCCGCGATCTTTCCTGTCTGCGCTGAAGCGCCCATTACGGGCACAAGCAGCAGAAGAAGCGCTCCCAGTAGCTTCCTGATTCTCATAGTGTGAATCTCCATCTAGTGCTTGAGGTTACCTTTTATAGGTAGATGATGCAGCGAAAGGGTGTGTAGCAGACACACTACACCCCACGAATTCGCGCGTTGGTGTTGGTTTGCGTTTGGAAAGGGGTGCGTCCTGACACGGTGATTAAGCCTCGGTATTCCGAACACGGGCGTTTCTATCGGAAGTCACAGTGTTTTCGTCGCTAGTTCGTAACGAGCCGGCTGGTCACCAGCTTGTTGTCACCAGGGGGTGGACTCGGCATCCGTTCGC